>NZ_JBHVGL010000011.1:0-29587 GCF_042800875.1 Kitasatospora sp. NPDC057595
GGAGATGTGTATAAGAGACAGGCCCGGACGGCCAGGGCCGCCGCCACCGCGGCGACCGCCCCGCCCGTCGCGGCCGGCAGCCACCAGCCGTGCGCGTGCGGCGCGGCGGCGGTGGGCGGTTCGACGTGCGGCAGCAGTCCGACCAGCCCGGCCGGCTCGTGTCCGAGCGGGGCGAGCAGGTGGTGCGCGGCCAGCAGCAGACCGGTGCCGAAGGAGGCCATCAGCGCGAGCCAGACGGCGGCGCCGACGCCCGGGCGGGCCTGGAGCCGCCGTGAGCCGGCCAGCCGCCGGGGGAGCAGGACGCCGACCAGGAGCAGGTGGAACGCGAGCAGGAGCAGGGTCACCGGGCGTCGTCCCGGGCCTTGACCTCCTCCAGGGCGGCGAGCAGCGCCGTCGCCTCGTCCCCGCTGATCCGGTCGACGAAGTGCAGCAGCGCCCCGGCCCGGTCGGAGGTGGTCTCCAGCGCCTGGTGCATCAGCTGCGCGGTGTACGACTCGCGGGTGCAGGTCGGCTCGTACACCCAGGCGCGGCCGGCCTTGTGGCGTCGCAGCCAGCCCTTGGTGTGCAGGATGTCGGCGACGGTGTTGACGGTGGTGTAGGCGACGGCGCGGTCCCGCCGCAGGTCGTCGACGACCTCGCGGGTGGTGGCCGGGCGGCCCCAGGACCAGAGCCGGTCCATGATCTCGGCCTCCAGGTCGCCCAGTCCCCGCAGCACCCCGTCCGCTCCTCTGCCGTCCCGCGGTTCCGGCGTTCCGCCGGCCTGCCGCTGCGCCCGCCGTGACGTCCGGGCCGCCGCCCATCGTACGGTGGCGCGCGCTCAGCGGCGCATCCGGCGGACCAGGTCGGCCGCCGCCGCCGGCCAGTGCGGGTGCTCGAAGCCGAACCCGGCCGCCTGGAGCCGGCCCGGGACGACGGCCCGGCTCTTCAGCAGCAGTTCGCTGTCCGAGCGCAGCGCGAAGGCGCCCGCCCGGGCCATCCACCGGGTCGCGGGCAGCCCCAGCGGGATGCCCTTGGCCCGCCGGACCGTCCGCATGAACTCCCGCTGCGGCACCGGCGCCGGTGCGGCCAGGTTCACTGGGCCGGTGACGTCCTCCCGGTCGAGCAGGAAGCGGACGGCGCGGACCAGGTCGTGGTCGTGGATCCACGACACGTACTGCGCGCCGCCGTCGACCGGTCCGCCGAGGCCGGTCCGGGCGAGCCGCACCAGCCGGTCGAAGGTGCCGCCGGCGTCCGGGCTCATCACCGCCGCGCAGCGCAGCGCGACCCGGCGGGTGTGCGGGGTGGCGGCGTCCGTCTGCTCGCGCTCCCAGTCGCGGGCGATCCGCACGCTGTGGTCCCAGGAACGGGGCGCGCCGGGCTCGCCGCCGCCGATGACGCCGGTGTCCTCGGCGTGCGGGGTGCCGAAGGTGTGGCTGTAGATGGTGGCGGTGCTCATCTGCAGCCAGACCCGGGGCGGGCGCCGGGCGCCGGCGATGGCCCGGCCGACGGTCCGGGTGGAGTGCACCCGGGACTCGCGCATGTCGCGCAGGTTCTGCTCGGTGTAGCGGCAGTCGATGCTGCGTCCGGCGAGGTTGACGACGGCGTCGGCGCCGTCGACGACGTCCGTCCAGCGGCCGAGCGCGCGGCCGTCCCAGTGGATCTCCTGGTCGCGCCGGGGCCGGCGGGTGAGGACCAGGACTTCGTGGCCGTCGTCGGTCAGCGCCCGGTCCAGGATGCGGCCGATCTGCCCGGTCCCCCCGGGTATGACGATTCTCATCGCGTCGAGACCCCCTCGGTCGTTCGTCGGTACCCATCCTAAAGGGAAGACTGAACGTGTTCAAAATGCCGGGGTCGCCGTGGCATGGCCGGAAATGTGTCCGAATCCGTGGAACCACCGCCCCCGCTTGTCCGACTGCTGGGCCGGATCCGATTGTCAGCTCGTCCAAGGAGTGCTCGCGCATGTGCGGAATCACCGGCTGGGTGTCCTTCCACCAGGACGTCCGCCACAGCGCCCCCGTCATCGAGGCGATGACCGCCACCATGGCCCTGCGCGGCCCCGACGCCGGAGGTGTCTGGCTCGGCCGCCACGCCGCCCTGGGTCACCGGCGCCTCGCCGTCATCGACATCGAGGGCGGCGCCCAGCCCATGCCCGACCGGCAGGACGAACCGGGCGTCGTCCTCACCTACAGCGGCGAGGTCTACAACCACCACGAGCTGCGCACCGAACTGCGGGCCAGGGGCCACCGGTTCGAGACCCGCAGCGACACCGAGGTGGTGCTCCGCGCCTACCAGGAGTGGGGCGACGCCCTCGTCGAGCGGCTGGAGGGCATGTACGCCTTCGCCGTGTGGGACGAGCGCGAGCAGCGGCTGCTGCTGGTCCGCGACCGGCTCGGCGTCAAGCCGCTGTTCTGGGCCGAGACCGGCGGCGGCCTGGTCTTCGGCTCCGAGCCCAAGGCGCTCTTCGCCCACCCCGAGGTCACCCCCACCGTCGACGCCGACGGCCTGCGCGAGGCCTACAGCCTGCTCTTCAACACCGGCCCCACCGTCTGGTCGGGCGTCCGCGAGGTCCACCCCGGCGGCCTGCTCGTCCTCGACCGCACCGGCATCCGCGAGCAGACCTACTGGGAGCTCACCGCCCGCCCGCACACCGAGGACCTGGACGCCACCAAGGAGCGGGTCGGCGAGCTGGTCAACCGCGCCGCCCGCGCCCAGCTGGAGGCGGACGTCCCGCTCTGCAGCCTGCTCTCCGGCGGCCTCGACTCCACCATCGTCACCGCCCTGGTCGCCGACGAACTGCGCGTCCAGGAGGGCCCGGACGCCAAGCTGCGCTCCTACGCCGTCGACTACAGCGACCAGGCCGAGCAGTTCACCGGCGACGTGCTGCGCACCGGCCACGACACCCCGTACGCCGCCGAGGCCGGCGCGTTCATCGGCAGCGACCACTCCACCGTGGTGCTCGACCCGCGCACCCTGCTCGACCTGGAGAACCGGCGGGCCGTCGTCGTCTCCCGGGACTCGCCGATCGGCGTCGGCGACATGGACACCTCGCTGTTCCTGCTGTTCGGCGAGATCCGCAAGCACTCGACGGTCGCCCTCTCCGGCGAGGCGGCCGACGAGGTGTTCGGCGGCTACCCGTGGTTCCACAACCCCAAGGCGCTCGCCGCGCAGACCTTCCCCTGGCTGCTCGTCACCGGCGACGAGGCGGCCATGCCGATCAACCCGGACCTCGCCGCCCACCTGCGGATCGCCGAGTTCCGCGACGACACCTACCGCGGCTCGCTGGCCGCCGTCCCGCACGTGGACGGCGAGAGCCCGGCCGAGCACCGGCAGCGCGAGATGCAGCACCTGTCGCTGACCCGCTGGCTGCGCCAGTTGCTGCACCGCAAGGACCGGCTGTCGATGGCCCAGGGCCTGGAGGTGCGGGTGCCGTACTGCGACCACCGGCTGGTCGAGTACGCCTTCAACACCCCGTGGGCGATGAAGAGCTACGACGGCCGTGAGAAGAGCCTGCTGCGCGCCACCGGCCAGGGCATCGCCCCGGAGTCGGTGCTGTGGCGGCCGAAGAACCACTACCCGGCCACCCACCACGCCGACTACAACAGCGGGCTGCAGCGGCTCGCCCGCGAGGCGCTGGACGCGCCGCACGTGCGGGACATCGCCGACGAGGCGGTGATCAAGACCAGCCTGGACACGCCGGCCGACCAGCTGGAGTGGGGTCACCGGCTCCGGCTGGAGCGGGTCGTGGACCTGGCGCTCTGGCTGGACCACCACAAGCCGGCGCTCGCGATCTGACCGCGCGCCCGCTCGTCCGCCGGTGGGGCCCGACGGGCACCGTCAGGTCCCGCCGGCGGGGCGCGGTCAGGGCCTAGGCTGAGGCGATGCTGACCCGGATGTACGGCGACCCCCGGCACGGACCGCTGGTGCCGATGCTGCTGGTGCTCACGGTGGTCACCGGGCTGGTCGACGCGGTGAGCTACCTCGCGCTCGGGCACGTCTTCGTCGCCAACATGACCGGCAACGTGGTCTTCCTCGGTTTCGCCCTGGCCGGCGCGCCGGGGCTGTCCGCGACGGCCTCGTTCACCGCGCTCGCCGCCTTCCTGGCGGGCGCGCTGGTGGGCGGGCGCCTCGCCGAGCGCCGTCCCGGCCACCGCGGGCGGCTGCTGGTGGTCACGGCCGGCGTGCAGTCGGTGCTGCTCGCCGCGTGCACGGCCTTCGCCGCGGCCTTCGGGCACACCGCCGACCCGGTCCGCTACCCGCTGATCGCGGTGCTGGGTGCCGCGATGGGGCTGCAGAACGCGGTGGTCCGCGCGCTCAAGGTGCCGGACCTGACGACCACCGTGCTGACCATGACGCTCACCGCGCTGGCCGCCGACCGCGCCGGTGGCCGCCGACTCGCCTCCGCCGCCTGGATGTTCGCGGGCGCTCTGGTCGGTGCCGTGCTCGTCCTGCACGCCACGGTCCCGGTGGCCCTCGCCGCGGCCCTCGCCCTCCTCCTCGCCGTCGCCGCCCTCACCCACCACGCCTCCCGCCACCCCGCCACTCCCTGGTCCGCCCCGGCCTGACGCGGCCTCCGCCCGTCCGCCCGGGGCGGGGGCTGCGGGGGTGCCGGAGCGGGAAGTCGGCCGGGCCGACTCTTCGTGCTGAGTGGACCGGACTGCACCTTCTGCGGGGCGGGGCGGGGCCGGGGATCAGGGGCGGGTGGCGAGGAAGGCGTCGAACTCGGCGCCGTACCAGCGGGTGGTGCGGCCCTGGGGCGTCATGGCGAGGCGGTGGCAGACGGCGGCGGAGCGGTCGTTGCCGGGGCGGACGACGGCGTGGATCTCGGTGAGGCCGTCGGCGAAGCCCTTGGCGAGGGCGGCGCGGGCGGCCTCGGTGGCGTAGCCGTGGCCCCAGGAGTCGGGGTGGAGGTGCCAGCCGACCTCCACCTCGCCGTTCCCGGTGCCGTCCGGGTCCGGCAGCGGGAGGAGCATCACCGAGCCGGCCACCACCCCGGTGTCGTGCCGCTCCAGCGCCCAGACGCCGTACCGGGGGTCGGCCGACCGCGCCCGCCAGCGGTCGATCATGGCGGGCACCTCGGCGGGCGACTCCAGGGCCCGCGGCGCGGCGCCGAGCCACCGCGCGACCTCCCAGCGCGAGTACAGGTCGTACGCGCGCTCGGCGTCGGTGTGCTCCCAGAGGCGGGCGGTCAGCCGGTCGGTGGTGAACAACGGTGCTCCAATTCCGAGGGTGTGGTGCGGTGACGTGCGGTCAGTCGTCCTGGGGCTGGCTGGTACGCCCGGACCAGCGCGGCTCCCAGTGGGCCCAGGAACGTTCCCAGCCGCGGTCCGCCCGCCGGTCGAGCAGGCGCAGCCGCAGCGCCAGCACGCCGCCGACCAGCGCGGCCAGGCTCGCCGAGCCCGCCAGCCCGGTGCAGACGGCCCCGACGGCCAGCCCCACCCGGGTGGCCGGGGCGGTGGCGGGCCGCCCGGCGTCGTCGACCCACAGGACGATGGTGGAGCCGCTGGCGGTGCTGCGCGGGATCTCGACGGTGCCGGTGCGGGCGAGGCCGTCGGGGGTGGTCCAGGAGACCGAGGTGTCGGTCCGCTTCTGGTAGCCGCCGCTCCAGCGACCGGCGCCGGTCTCCTCCGCGCGGAGTTTGCCGAGCACCAGTGCCTCGGTGCGGTGCAGCCGGCCGCGTTCGGCCTCGGCGGTGCGCCCGGCGGCGCGGTAGCCGAGGACGGCGGCGGTGACGACGCCGGCCAGTCCGACGATCAGGGCGAGCCCGGCGACCAGCCAGGCCCGGCTGCGGGCCCGGTCGACGGGGCGGGCGAGCGGTTCACGGCGCTGGACGGTGCGGTGGCGGCCGAGGGCGCGGCGCAGATGGCGGCCGGCCCGCCGGGGCAGGGACGCGGTGCGGGCCGAGCGGGGTGAGCTGGACACGATGCGTGCTCCTCACGGCTGTTGGCGTGGTTCGGCCCCGTCGGATCCAAATCTCCCCCGGCGACGGCCCCTCGCACAAGAGCGGGGGCCTGACCCCCGGCGGGCCCTTGGGCCCAAAGCGCGGGGGAGGACCGGGACGTTCGGCCCTCGGCGGGCCGGGGGGTGAGGAGGCAGGCTGGGCCCTGGCCGCGTTCTCGTGCCGGGGACGCGGAGGCCCGGCCCGCTGTGGGGGCTCGCCGGGCCGCCGTGCAGAGCGGGGGACGGGGTTGGGGCCGTCTCCCGCTCGCGGCGTTTCCGGAGTAGAGATCGACATCGCGTTTCTCCAGGCCAGGGCCGTATTCTCGCCAGCTATACACTCGATGTATACCTCTGGTGTATGGTCCTCCTATGAGTGTTCCCCTGACCCTTCTCGGGCTGCTGGAGCGGGAGCCGAGCCACGGCTACGACCTCAAGCGCGACTACGACACCTTCTTCGGGCGTGGCAAACCCCTGCCGTACGGTCAGGTCTACGCCACGCTCGGCCGCCTGGCACGCGACGGCAAGGTCGTCCCCGGCGAGGCCGAGCCCGGCGACGGGCCCGAGCGCAAGCGCTACGTCATCACCGAGGCCGGGGTGAGCGAGTTCGAGCACTGGCTCGCCGAGCCCGTCGCCCCCGAACCCACCCTCCAGTCCGTGCTCTTCACCAAGGTCGTGCTGGCCCTGCTGCTCGGCCGCGACGCCGAGGCCTACCTCGACACCCAGCGCGCCGCCCACCTGCGCCGGATGCGCGAGCTCACCGAACTGCGCCGCACCGGCCCGCTGGTCGACGCCCTGCTCGCCGACCACGGCCTCTTCCACCTGGAGGCGGACCTGCGGTGGATCGACCTGACCACCGCCCGCCTCGACGCCCTTGCCTCGGAGGTGCGCGCATGACCCCCCTGATCGAAGCCCGCGACATCGAACTGGCCTTCGGCGAGACCCCGGCCCTGCGCGGGGCCAGCCTGGCCGCCGAGGCCGGCGAGGTGCTCGCCGTGATGGGCGCCAGCGGCTCCGGCAAGTCCACCCTGCTGCACTGCCTGGCCGGCATCCTCGTCCCCGACGCCGGCGAGGTGCTCTTCGAAGGACAGCGGATCGACAACCTCGACGAGAACCGGCGCAGCGCCTTAAGGCGGGACCGCTTCGGCTTCGTGTTCCAGTTCGGCCAGCTCGTCCCGGAACTGACGGCCGAGGAGAACATCGCCCTGCCGCTGCTGCTCTCCGGCGTCCGCCGCTCCGCCGCCCTCGCCGACGCCCGCCCGTGGTTCGCCCAGCTCGGCCTCGACGGCCTGGAGCGCCGCCGATCCGGCGAGCTGTCGGGCGGTCAGGCCCAGCGGGTCGCGCTCGCCCGCGGCCTGGTGACCCGCCCCCGGGTGCTGTTCGCCGACGAGCCGACCGGCGCGCTGGACTCGCTCACCGGCGAGCAGGTGATGGCCCTGATGGTCGCCGCCGCCCGCGAGCAGGGCACCACCGTCGTCCTGGTCACCCACGAGCCCCGGGTCGCCGCCTACGCCGACCGCGAGGCCATCGTCCGCGACGGCCGGGCCCGCACGCTCTCCGCCGACTACGCGACCGGCCCCGCGCCGGCGGGACGGGCCGCCTCGTGATCCCCTTCGCGCTGCGCCTCGCCGTCAGCGGCGGCCGGCAGGCCGTCGCCCGGCTGCTCACCATCGCCGCCGCCGCGGCCGTCGGCGTCGGCCTGCTGCTCTCCACGATCGCCGCCGTGAACGCCGTCGGCGCCACCAACGAACGGATGCTCTGGGCCAACAGCGGCGCCAAGAGCCGCACCGAGACCGCGGCCGTCGACCCGCTCTGGTGGCGCGACCGCGGCCCCGAGTTCTACGACGGCGAGCGGATGCTCTACTTCGAGGTCGCCGCCACCGGGCCGACCTCGCCGGTGCCGCCCGGCCTGCCGAAGCTGCCCGCGGCCGGCGAGTACTACGCCTCGCCCGCCCTCGCCAAGCTGATCCGCGAGCGGCCGGCCGACCAACTCGCCGACCGCTTCCCCGGCCGCCTGGCCGGCGAGATCGGCGACTCCGCGCTCGCCTCCCCGGACTCCCTGGTCCTGATCGGCGGTCAGGACCGGGCGACCCTCGCGGCCCGGCCCGGCGCCCGGCAGATCACCACCATCGCCACCGCCCTCCCGCCGGACTGCGCCAGCGACTGCCCGGCCACCGGCACCCGCGGCGACGCCATGACCCTGATCCTCTCGGTGGTCGCCGGGGCACTGCTCTTCCCCGTGGTGATCTTCATCGGCACCGCCACCCGGCTCTCCGCCGCCACCCGTGAGCAGCGCTACGCCGCGATGCGCCTGGTCGGCGCGACGCCCCGGCAGATCACGCTGATCGCGGCCGTCGAGTCCACGCTCGCCGCCGTCGTCGGCACCGCCCTCGGCTTCGGGCTGTACCTGGCGCTGCGCCCGCTGGTGGCGACCGTCCCGTTCACCGGGGACCGGTTCTTCGTCGAGGACCTCGCGCTCACCGCGCCGCAAGGCCTGGCCGTGCTGCTCGGTGTCCCGGTGGCGGCGGCGGTGGCCGCCCGGCTCGCGCTGCGCCGGGTGACCATCTCCCCGCTCGGCGTCAGCCGCCGGGTCACCCCCAGGCCGCCGACCGTCTGGCGGGTCGTGCCGCTGCTGGCCGGCCTCGCCGAACTCGCCTGGTTCGTCGGCCGCCGCCCCGACACCACCAACGGGCAGACCGCCGCCTACCTGACCGGCTTCCTGGTGATCATGCTCGGCCTGGTGGTGGCAGGACCCTGGCTGACCATGGCGGCCGCCCGCGCGGTCGCCGCCCGGACCGGCCGCCCGGCCACCCTGATCGCCGTACGACGGCTCGCCGACGACCCCAAGGCCGGGTTCCGCTCGGTGGCCGGCCTGATCCTGGCGCTGTTCGTCACCACCGCGACGGTCTCCATCATCGGCACCATCGACGCCAACCGGGGCGCGCTCAGCGGCGACCCGCAGACCCGGGTGGCGGTGGAACACGGCGCCGACTCCGACCAGCCGCCGATGACCGCCGCCGTCCCGGAGCGGGTGCTGGCCGACCTGAAGGCCGTCCCCGGCTTCCGGGCCCTCGCCGTCGCCCATGCCAACCCGGACGGCCTGGCCCGCGAAGCGTCCAGGCGGCCCGGCGGTCCGGCGCCCCTGCTGGCGGACTGCGCGGACCTCGCGCAGGTCCCCGTGGTCGGCCACTGCGCTCCGGGCGCGGCCGTGGCGGCCGTCGAGCCGTACGGCTTCCTCAGCCTGACCTCCCAGCAGGCCGTCGAGTGGCCGAGCGCGCCGATCACCGCCGAGGTGGCCGCCCGGCTGCCGGTGCAGTCGCTCTACGTGACGACGGACGGCTCGACGGCCGCCAAGGAACGGGTCCGCACCATCCTCAGCCGGGCCTTCCCGGACCACAACGCCCGGACGGTCCACGACTGGGGCTCCGCCGAGCAGCAGATCCTCGCCGGCTGGCGGCAGCTGGCCGACGTCGTCCTGCTCACCACCCTGCCGATCGCCGGCTGCAGCCTCGCGGTCAGCGTGGTCGCCGGCCTCTCCGACCGGCGCCGGCCGTTCGCGATGCTGCGGCTCACCGGGGCGCCGCTGCGGCTGCTGCGCTGGGTGATCGCCCTGGAGAGCGCGCTGCCGCTGCTGGTGGTGGCGGCGATCGCGACGGGTACGGGCTTCGGCGCGGCGGCGATGTTCCTCAAGTCGCAGATGCACTACGACCTGGTCTCGCCGGGCGCGGTGTACTTCGCGCTGGTGCTGCTCGGGCTGGCGGTGTCGCTCGGGATCATCGCCTCCACGCTGCCGCTGCTGAAGCGGATCACCGGCCCGGAGGCGGCCCGCAACGGCTGACCTCCGGTGGCCGGCCACGGCCCGCCGCGCGAACCCCGCCCCGGATCCGGAGGCGGGGTTCGCGTACGTCCGGCCCGAATACCGGTGAATTCCCTTTGCGTACGCGAAGTCTGACGGAGGGTCATTTCCCCCCGGCCGTTCCGGGGCGAACGTGCCGAGTTATGAAAAGGACTTCCGTGCGGCGTGTGACATGTGCAATGGTACTGCTCACCTCCCCACCGTGCGACGGACCAGCACCCAGCCTCGTCGCCATCGGTCCTCACCCCCCCACCGGCCGCACCCCAATGCGGCCGTACCAGGCCCGGAGGCCCCCACGTGAGTACCGTGCGCCTGTTGCGACTCCCGCAACTGGCAAGACTGCTTCTGCTCGTCCTTTCCTGTGCCCTGACGATCGGCCTGTTCGCCCCGCGGAGCCAGGCCGCTCCCGTCGTCCCGACCCCCGCGGCGACCCCCAAGACCGACCGCGGCGACCTCCCGCCGCCCGGCGCCGACAGCGACCTCGCGTCGCCGGGGCACGGCCACGACGCGGCGTCGAGGCCGGCGGACACCGCCCCCGCGCGGCTCGCCTTCCAGGACTCCGACTCCGCGCCGGCCAAGGCCCCCGCGCCCTCCGCCAAGGCGTTCGGCCTGGGCGCGGAGGCCGCGGACACGGACGCCGCCGACGCCGCCGCCTGCAACCCGGCGTCCTTCGCCCGGACCGGCGCGGCCCTGGTCCGCCTCGTCAAGGCGGCCAGCTACGACTGCGTCGACGGGCTGTTCCGGATCCCGGCCGAGTACGCGGCCGGGGCCTTCCGCGAGTCCCAGATGCTCACCGTCATCGACGCGCTGCGCGAGAGTGCCCGCACGTACCAGGGCAACGACGGCGACCACATCTCGCAGCTGATGTACTACGTGCAGGCCGGCTACTCGGTGCAGTGGACCAAGGCGGACGTCGTCGGCTCGTACGACAAGCTGCCCGCCAAGATCAGCGAGGCCGTCCACGCCTTCTTCGCCAACCCCCGCTCGCTCGACGCCACCACGGCCAACGCCGTCCCGCTGGAGCGCGCCGCCGTGCTGGCCGACGTGCCCCGCAAGCCCGGTGACTACGTCGACGTCGTCAAGCAGATCCTGAACGCCTACCAGCCCGAGACCTGGGACAGGGCCAACCTGCTGCGAGCGGTCAACCCGGTCACCCTGGTGCTGTACCGGGGCGTCAACTCCGAGGACCCGGCGTTCCGGGCGGCCGTCGTGGCCGATCCGGGCGTGCTCGACGCGCTGAACGGCTTCATCCTCCGCGCCAAGGGCCACCTGCTGGACCGCGACCGCAACAACTCCCTCACCCTCAACAACGCCATCGACGAGCTGACCCGGCTGAAGGCCATCGGGGAGATCGCCCCGCGGTCCCGCGCGATGGTGAAGAGCCTGGTCGACACCTCCGGCGGCATCACCGGGCCGAACTGGCCCCAGCGCGCCTCCGCCGTGGCCTCCATCCAGAAGCTCGACCAGGCCAACTGCGGCTACTACGGCACCTGTGACGACCCGCAGCGGTTCAAGGACGCCTACCTGCCGGTCCGGCACACCTGCAGCCCGACCCTGCGCATCCTCGGCCAGGACCTGACCGCGGCCCAGCTGGCCACGGCCTGCACCAGCCTGAACGGCCAGGACGTCTTCTTCCACGGCGTGTCCCGGGACAACGGCCCGGTCGCCGACGACAACAACGCGGCCCTGGAGGTCGTCGCCTTCGACTCCGACGTCCAGTACGTCGTGCTCGGCCGGGCGATCTTCAACACCGACACCAACAACGGCGGCATCTACCTGGAGGGCGAGCCCTCCAAGGCCGGCAACCAGGCCCGCTTCCTCGCCTACGAGGAGCCGTCGCGGTCCGGGGGCTACGAGATCCGCAACCTCAACCACGAGTACACCCACTACCTCGACGCCCGCTTCAACCTCTGGGGCAACTTCGACCAGGGCGCGGCCGGCAAGCTGATCTGGTGGACCGAGGGTCTCGCCGAGGTCGTCGCCACCTCCTACCAGAAGCTGGTCAACCAGGCCGCCATCGACGCGGCGGCCCGGCACAGCTACCGGCTGAGCGAGCTCTTCGACACCGCCTACGGCGACCAGGACCGCGTCTACCGCTGGGGCTACCTGGCCGTCCGCTACATGCTGGAGCAGCACCGCTCCGACGTGGACGCGCTGCTCGCCAAGTGGCGCGTCGGTGACTGGGCGGGCTCCCGCGCCATCACGACCGCCATCGGCACCCGCTACGACGCCGACTTCGACGGCTGGCTGAGCCGTTGCGCCGCCGGCGCCTGCGCGACCGTCCCGGAGTTCCCGCAGTTCAAGGCGTGCGAGAGCGGCGACACCCGCCAGCTCGACAAGAACTGCGTGCGCACCGGCGTCTCGGCGACCGCCGGCAACTACGCGCACTTCTACGTCAACGTGCCGGCCGGTACCAGGCAGATCAAGGTGACCAGCAGCGGAGGCACCGGCAACGCCGACCTCTACTACCACTGGGGCAGCTGGGCGTACACCAACGCGTACGTCACGCGCTCGGCGGGGCCGGACAACTCCGAGACCCTGACCATCACCAACCCGCCCGCCGGTTACGTGTTCTTCAGCCTGTACGCCCAGCAGGACTTCAAGGGCGTCACCGTCACCAGCGAGTTCTGAAGCGAGTTCCGACCGGAGGAGCCCTGACAGCGGATCCTCGATGTCAAAGTGAGGCCCGCCCCGCCCGGGGCGGGCCTCACCCGTTGACGGGGTACGCGTGCGTCCCGGGCCGCGGCGCGCCGCCCAGCTCCCGGCGCCAGCTGCCGAGCACCAGGCCGGACGGGTAGAACATCGGCTCCGGCAGCGCGTCCAGCGGCAGCCGCTCCCAGCCGCCGCACGCGTGCGGCTCGGTGACCACGGCGGGCGCCAGGCTCGGCGGCGCGAGCACCGCGGCGGTCAGCCGGGGGCGGCCCAGCTCGTGGTCGAGCAGCAGCGCGAGCACCCGCATCTCCTCGGCGGGAAGCGCGATCCCGGTCTCCTCGGCCAGTTCGCGCGCGGCCGTCCGCTCGAAGGACTCGCCGGGGTCGACCTTGCCGCCGGGCAGGCTCCAGGTCGGCGGCTCGCCCGCGGTGGTGCGGCGGCCGATCAGCACCCGGCCGTCCCCGGTGGGCACGATCACGCCGGCGCCGAGCAGCGGTGCGGTGGTCATGGCGGTTCCTCCGTGACGTGGGGACGGGCTGTGGCTACCAGGCGGCGCGCTCGAAGTCCTTGAGGAAGCAGCCGAAGAGGTCCTCGCCCTGCTCGCCGCGGACGATCGGGTCGTAGACCCGGGCCGCGCCGTCGACCAGGTCGAGCGGGGCGTGGAAGCCCTCGTCGGCCAGCCGCATCTTGTCCGGGTGCGGGCGCTCGTCGGTGATCCAGCCGGTGTCGACGGCGGTCATCAGGATGCCGTCGGTCTGGAACATCTCCTGCGCACTGGTGCGGGTGAGCATGTTCAGCGCGGCCTTGGCCATGTTGGTGTGCGGGTGGCCGGCGCCCTTGTAGCCGCGCTGGAACACGCCCTCCATCGCGGAGACGTTGACCACGTACTTGCGGCGGGACGCCGAGGCGGCCATCGCCGGGCGGAGCCGGCTGATCAGGATGAACGGCGCGGTGGAGTTGCACAGCTGGACCTCCAGCAGCTCCACCGGGCCGACCTCGCTGACCGTCTGCACCCAGCTGTTGGTGTCCGCGAGGTCGGGCACCAGGCCGCCGGCGTCGATCGCCGTGCCGGCCTGGATCCGCTCGGGCGTCGCCGAGCCGGTGACCAGGGCGAGCGAGGTGACGTCCTCGGCGGAGATCCGCTCGCTGCCGCCGGAGGCCTGCTGCGGTAGGGCGGGCAGGTCGACGCTGCCGCTGTTGAACCGGCCGATGGTGGTGGACTGCGGCAGCTCGCCGGCCGGCAGCGGCGCGGACTCGGCGGCGACCAGCTCGCGGTAGGACTCCGGCGGGCGGCGCACGGTCTGCGCGGCGTTGTTGATCAGGATGTCCAGCGGGCCGTCCGCGGCGACCTCGTCGGCCAGCGCCATCACCTGGGCCGGGTCGCGCAGGTCGATGCCGACGATCTTCAGCCGGTGCAGCCACTCGGCGCTGTCCGGCATCGCGGTGAAGCGGCGGATCGCGTCGTTCGGGAAGCGGGTGGTGATGGTGGTGTGGGCGCCGTCGCGCAGCAGCATCAGCGCGATGTACATCCCGATCTTGGCCCGGCCGCCGGTCAGCAGCGCGCGCTTGCCGGTGAGGTCGGCGCGGGCGTCCCGGCGGGTCCGGTTCTTGACCGCGCAGTTCTGGCAGAGGTTGTGGTAGAAGGCGTCGACCTCGACGTAGCGCTGCTTGCAGATGTAGCAGGAGCGGGGGCGCTCCAGGATCCCGGCGATCTCGGTGGTGGTGACGGTGGTCAGGCCGAACGCGCCGGCCGTCTCGTCGTCGATCCGGGTCGGCGCGCCGGTCGCGGTGCGCGCGGTGACCTCGCGGTCGTTGGCCGTCTTGCGGGCCCGGGTCTCCTGGCGGCGGCGCTGCTTCAGGGTGCGGAATATGCCGCCGACGGCCTGCCGGACGGTGATCGCGTCCGGGTGGTCGACGTGCAGCTCGTCCAGCTCGGCGAGCACCTCCAGGCAGAGCCGCAGCCGCTCCGGGTCGAGGCCGGGGCCGTAGTCGATCTCCTCGGCGGTCCCGGTGCCGTTGTCCTGCTCGATGTCCACGCCCGCCGCCGTCATGCCCTGCCCTCTGCCGCTGTGCCGCTCGCCTTGCCGATCACGGCGTGCGCCGCGTCTACCGCGTGAATGCTACGGGAGCGGTCCCGGCCGGGGCGAAAAGCCGAGTATTTGGAGGATCCTCCAGGTCTACGCGCGGAGCTTCGATCATGGCTTGTGTGCAGTGCCAGCAATCGTGCTCGAACTGGCTTTTGCCACAGGGCTCCCGCAGAATCGAACGTCGGGTGCAGGGGCGCCCGAGTGCGCCCTGCGGCCGTGCCGCACCCGCACCCGAGATGTATCTTCTCCCAGCCAGAGAGCCCCCTTCATGCGCTTCCTGAACGACCTCATGCCCTCGTACGACTTGACGTACGACGACGTCTTCATGGTCCCCAGTCGATCCGCCGTGGGCTCCCGCCAGGGTGTCGACCTCTCCTCCAACGACGGCACCGGCACCACGATCCCGCTGGTCGTCGCCAACATGACCGCCATCGCCGGCCGCCGGATGGCCGAGACCGTCGCCCGCCGCGGCGGCCTGGTCGCCATCCCCCAGGACATCCCGACCGAGGTCATCGCCGAGGTCGTCGGCTGGGTCAAGCGGCGCCACCTGGTGCACGACACGGCCCTCACCCTCGACCCCGGCGCCACCGTCGCCGAGGCGCTCTCGCTGCTGCCCAAGCGCGCCCACGGCGCGCTGGTCGTGGTCGAGGCCGGCCGGCCGGTCGGCGTCGTCACCGACTCCGACTGCCAGGGCGTCGACCGCTTCACCTCGCTCGCCGAGGTGATGTCCCGCGAGCTGCTGCTGCTCGACGAGGACATCGACCCGCGGGACGCCTTCGACAAGCTGAGCGAGGGGCACCGCAAGCTCGCCCCCGTGGTGGACCGCGAGGGCCGCCTGGTTGGCATCCTGACCCGCAAGAACGCGCTGCGCGCCACCCTCTACACCCCGGCCGTGGACGCCGCCGGCCGACTGCGGGTCGCCGCCACCGTCGGCATCAACGGAGACGTCGCCGGCAAGGCCAAGGCCCTGCTGGAGGCCGGTGCCGACACGCTCGTCGTGGACACCGCGCACGGCCACCAGGAGTCGATGATCACCGCGCTGCGGGCCGTGCGCGGCCTGGACCCGCAGGTCCCGGTCGTCGCGGGCAACGTCGTCTCGGCGGCCGGCGTGCGCGACCTGGTCGAGGCGGGCGCCGACATCCTGAAGGTCGGTGTCGGCCCGGGCGCGATGTGCACCACCCGGATGATGACCGGCGTCGGCCGACCGCAGTTCTCGGCCGTTCTGGAGTGCGCCGCCGAGGCCCGCCGGCTGGGCAAGCACGTCTGGGCCGACGGCGGCGTGCGCCACCCGCGCGACGTCGCCATGGCGCTGGCCGCCGGTGCGTCCAATGTGATGATCGGCTCCTGGTTCGCCGGCACCTACGAGTCGCCCGGCGACCTGCAGACCACCGCCGACGGCCGGCAGTACAAGGAGTCCTTCGGCATGGCCTCCAAGCGGGCCGTGGGCAACCGCACCGCCCAGGACTCCTCGTACGACCGGGCCCGCAAGGCGCTCTTCGAGGAGGGCATCTCGCACTCGCGGATGTTCCTGGACCCGGCCCGCCCGGGCGTCGAGGACCTGATCGACTCGATCATCGCGGGCGTGCGCAGCTCCTGCACCTACGCGGGCGCGGCCACCCTGGAGGAGTTCCACGACAAGGCCGTGGTCGGCATCCAGAGCGCGGCCGGCTACGCCGAGGGCAAGCCGCTGCACTCCAGCTGGGCCTGAGTTCCCAGGGCGTGTCCGGTGCGCCGGGCCCGAGGCCGAGCGGGAGCAGCAGGGCGCGGCCGAGCAGCCCGACCGCGCCGTCCAGCGCCGTGCCGAACGCCGCGGCCGCCGCGGGGCGCCCGCGCAGCTCCCAGAGCACCTGCACCGAACCCCAGGCGGCCTCCCGGGCGGTGTCGACCGACCAGGCCCCGAAGCGGTGGGTCAGCGGCTCGAACCGCTCCAGGACGTCCGGGCCCGGCATCAGCTGCTCCCGGACGGCCGTCTCCGCCTCCGCCAGCAGGTCGTTGATCCGGTGGTAGTCCTCCGCGAGGTGCTCCGGCTCCCGGCCGAGCCGCCGGCAGGTGTCGACGACGGCGAGCGGCAGGTCGTGCTGGATGTGGGCGGTCATCCCGGCCAGCGCGAACTGCACCGGGTGCAGGTCCGGGTGCGCGCGCAGCTCGAACAGCGGCCGCCAGCAGGCCGGTGGCCGCCGTCGCGCCGCGACCGCGTCCACGGCCAGCAGGTAGCGCCCGGCGAACACCGTGTCGAGCACGGCCATCGCGGACGGGTCGGCGAAGCAACCCAGCCGGGAGCGCACGGTCTCCGTGACGGTGAGGTACATCCGGTTGAACACCGCCACCCCGTCGGAGGGCGGCAGCCCGGCGCCGATCGCCCGCAACCGGCGGACCACCGCGTCGATCCCGTGCGCCGCCGCCGCGGTCCTCGTGGACACCCTGACCATGCCTCACCCTCCGGCGTCGATCGTGCACTGATCGCATCATCGTGGCACGCCGGGCCGGTGGATCCCGGGTGGTCGGATCGGCCCGTCGGGCCCGGGCCTTCGGGGCACCGGCTCGTCCCCGGGCCGCCGCTCAGGGTTCCCAGCGGATCGCCATGGCGGCGGCGTCGTCGGCGAGGCCGGTGGGGGAGACCCAGGAGGCGACGTCGGCGAGCAGCGCGTCCAGCAGGTCGTCCGGGGTGGCGGCGGGCAGACCGGGGAGGCGGGCCGGGAGGGGGTAGAAGACGTCCACCGCGTTGCGGGCCTCGGAGACCCCGTCGGTGTAGAGGAGCAGCAGGTCGCCGGGGTGCGGATGGACGGGGTCGGCGTGGTAGCCGCCGTCGCCGGCGAGGCCCAGCAGACCCAGCGGCGGGGCGTGCCGGGCGGGGGCGAGCTCGGTGACACGACCGGCGCGGCGCAGCAGGGGGTGCGGATGGCCGCAGTTCACCAGCCGGGCCGTGCCGTCCCGGTCCACGGCGAGCAGCAGCGCGGTCACGAACCGCCCGTCGGCCGGGCGGTCGCTCACCGCGGCGTCGAGCCGTTCGGCGAGCCGGGCGAGGTCCGGCTCGGTGCGGGCCGCGGTGCGGAAGGCGCCGAGCACGTCCGCCGCCGTCTCGACGGCGGCCAGGCCGTGGCCCTGGACGTCCCCGAGCAGGACCCGGATCCCGTACGGGGTGTCCGCCACCTCGTACAGGTCGCCGCCGATCCGCGCCTCGGCGGCGGCCGCGACGTACCGGACGGCGATCCGCAGCGGGCCGACCCGCTCGGGCGGCGGGCGCAGCAGGGCACGCTGGGCGGCCTCGGCGACGGTCCGGACATGGAACAGCTCGCGTTCGCGGGCGGCGATCAGCACGACGTTGGCGGCGCTGGCGAGGGTCGCGGCGGTGATGGTGATCAGCGAGGCGAGGTGGACGGTGTCGGGCAGGTGGCTGTTCTCCTCCTCCAGCAGCCCGGCCACGAGGATGGCGGCGACCCCGGTGGCGAGCGGCACCCGGGCCCGCCGGGTGGTGGCGCCGACCAGGACGGGCGCCACGGCGAGGACGGGGGAGAGGGTGGTGCCCGGCCCGGTGAGCAGGTCCGCCAACACGGCCCCGACGAGCAGCAGGAAGGCGCCGAGCAGCAGCCGCCTGGTCCGCCGGGGCAGCGGCGGCAGCGGAACCTCGCCGTCCTCGGACCCGCCGGCGCCCACGGCCACGCCCTCGCCTCCTGCCCGTTCGCCCGCTGCGGAACCCCTTCGTCCACTCTCCACCGACCCGCACCCCACCGGCATCCCGGCGCCCGCCGGGACGGTCAGGCCCCGGCCGGTTCCCAGTCCGGTTCGCGGTCGGCGTCGACCCGGGCGAGGCAGGGCCGCCCCCGGCCGCCGAGCGCGGCGTGGCCGAGCAGCGCGGGCGCCCCGGACTCCAGGGCCCGCACGGTGTCGCGCAGCATCGCGGTGACCGACTCCCACCGCGGCACGTCGGGCAGCCAGGTCTCGTGGTCCCAGAGCAGGACGGCTCCGTAGCCGTCGCCCGGCCGCAGGTCGACGACCAGCCCGTCCCCGCCGCCGTCGTCGGCGACCGGCAGCAGCGCGGGGTGGAAGCGCGGCTCGGGCCGCCCGTCCGCGTCCACGCCCGGCGGGCCCTCCTGCTCGGCGACGAGCAGCCAGGTCGCGTGCGTCTCCAGGGCGTCCCCGAGGGAGGCCGGGGCGAACCCGCCGGGCAGCCACGGGCTCGCGGGCACCCCGGGCAGGCGCCACCAGGCGCGGAGGTCGGCGGGCAGCTCCAGGCGGTGGCGGGCCTCGAACGCGTCGAGTGCCGCGCCGTCGGCCGCCGGCCGCTCGGGCGCCCAGGCCGTGTGCGCGGCGAGCCAGGCCGTGATGCGGGCGGACAGGGCGGGGACGTCGTGATCCACGGGTGCCATGGCCCGCAGTCTGCCGGACGCCCCCGACAGGGCGGTGTGCGGAGGACGTAGGGTGGCGGGCGAGATGAGACGTAGGAGTACCGCGCCGGCCTCGCCGCTTCCCCAGCGGTTCGGGGTGGATCCGGTGCATCTGCGGCTGCCCCTGACGGGCGGGCCGTGGGCGACGGTGGGGGCGTACCTGGCGCAGCGGCTGCCGGCGGTGGCGGCCGAGCGGGTGGACGCGCTGCTGCGGGCCGGCGGGGTGGTCGGGGAGGACGGGCGGGCCGTCCACGCGGCGGAGCCGTTCCGGCCGGGGACGCACCTGTGGTTCTACCGGGAGCTGCCGCCGGAGGTGCCGGTCCCGTTCCAGCTGGAGGTGCTGCACCACGACGAGCACCTGGTGGTCGTCGACAAGCCGCACTTCCTGGCCACCACCCCGCGCGGGCGGCACGTCGTGGAGACGGCGCTCTCCCGGCTGCGGCACGCGCTGGAGCTGCCCGCGCTGAGCCCGGCGCACCGGCTGGACCGGCTGACGGCGGGGCTGGCGATGTTCGTGGTCCGGCCGCAGGACCGGGGCGCCTACCAGACGCTGTTCCGGGACCGGCTGGTCCGCAAGGAGTACCGGGCGGTGGCGGCGTACGACCCGGCGGTGGAGCTGCCCCGCACGGTGCGCAGCCACATCGTGAAGGAGCGCGGCCAGATCGCCGCGCGCGAACTCGACGAGGCGCCGAACAGCGAGAGCCGGATCGAGCTGCTGGAGCAGCGCGACGGGCTGGGCCGCTACCTGCTGCGGCCGTCCACGGGGCGCACCCACCAGCTGCGGTTGCACATGAGCGGGCTGGGCCTGCCGATCCTGGGCGACCCGGTGTACCCGGTGGTGCTGCCGGAGCCGGCCCCGGACGACTTCCGCCGCCCGCTGCAACTGCTGTCCGCGGTGATGGAGTTCACCGATCCGCTGACCGGCCGTCCGCGCCGCTTCGAGAGCCGCCGGACGCTGGCGGCCTGGGCGGACGGCGGGTGGGAGCAGCACCGGCCGGCCACCGACGGAACGTAACCCCGTCGGCTACCGCCCCGGCGGCAGCTCCAGCTCGAACCAGACCACCTTCCCCTCCGGGGTGCGCCGGCTGCCCCAGCGGTGGGCGAGCTCGTTCACCAGGTGGATGCCGCGCCCGCCCTCGTCCTCCTCGTGGGCGCGCCCGATCCGCGGGGTGGTGATGTCCCGGTCGGCCACCTCCACGGTGAGCATGCGGTTGCAGAACAGCCGCAGCTGGGTGGGCGATCCGGCGTGCACCAGGGCGTTGGTGATCAGTTCGCTGGTGAGCAGTTCGGCGCAGTCGGCGAGCGGGGACAGCCCCCAGGCGGTGAGCGTCTCCCGGGTGAAGCGGCGCGAGTGGGCGACCATCGCGTGGTCGCCGCCGAGTGCCAGGGTGGCGATCCGGTCCGAACCGGCGGGCCGGGCCTGCGCCATGATGACGGCGATGTCGTCCTCGCTGGTGCGGCCGGTGAGTTCGGTGAGCACCGCGTCGCAGGTCTGCTCCAGCGTGGGGCGGCGGTCGGCGACGGTGCGGCAGAGCAGTTGCAGCCCCTCGTCGAGGTCACGGCCGCGCCGTTCGACCAGGCCGTCGGTGTAGACGGTCAGGATGCCCTCCTCGGGGAGGGTGAACTCGACGCTCTCGAAGGGGACTCCGCCGACCCCGAGCGGCGCGCCGGGCGGCAGCTCGACCAGGTGGGCGTTGCCCTCGGTGTCGGACACCACCGGCGGCAGGTGGCCCGCGCAGGCGGCGGTGCAGTGCCGGCCGACGGGGTCGTACACCACGCAGATGCAGGTGGCGAACTGGCCCTCACCGAGTGCGGTGGTGGCCTCGTCCAAGCGCTGCAGGACCCGGTCGGGGGCGATCTCCAGGGTGATCAGGGTCCGTGCCACGGTGCGCAGTTGGCCCATCGTCGCGGCGGCCCGGATGCCGTGGCCCATCACGTCGCCGACCACCAGCGCGACCCGGCCGGCGGAGAGCGGCACCACGTCGAACCAGTCGCCGCCGACCTCGCTGACCACACTGCTCGGCAGGTACCGGTAGGCGAGGTCGAGCCCCAGCGTGCGGTGGATCTCCTGCGGCAGCAGGCTGCGCTGCAGGGTGAGCGCGGTCTCCCGCTCCCGGCGGTAGAGCCGGCCGTTGTCGATGGCCAGCGCGGTGCGGGCGACCAGCTCCTCGGCCAGCGCGCGGTCCGCCGGGCCGAACGGCAGCGGATTGCGGCTGCGGACGAACTCCGCGCCGCCGAGCACCAGTCCGCGCGCCAGCAGCGGCACCATCAGGTACGAGTGCACCCCGGCCTCCAGGCTCGGCTGCACCCGGTCCGGCGAGGCCACGATCCGGCGCAGCGCCGCCTCGTCCACCTCCGGGACCAGGATCGACCGGCCGGTGCGCAGGCTCTGCGCGTACATCTGCGCCGACTGCGAGGTCTCCCCGATCGCGTCGGCCGCGTCCGCCATGGCACCGTGCTCGTCCAGCTCGCCGACCGCCACCGCCCGCATCAGCACGGAGCCGTCGGCCGGCACGGGCGCCGGGTCCTCGCCGTCGAGCACCGCCTCGCGCAGGTCGACGGTGACGAAGTCGGCGAAGCGCGGGATCACCACGTCGACCAGCTCCCGGGCGGTGCGGTACAGGTCGAGGGTGGTGCCGATCCTTCCCGACGCCTCGTTGAGCAGCGACAGCCGCTGCTGCGCGGCCCGCGCCTCGTCCAGCGCCCGCTGCCGGGCGGCGGCCGCGTCCCGCTCCCGGGTGAAGAGCAGCGCGTTGTCGATCGACACGGCCGCCCGTACCGCCAGCTCCCCGGCCAGTGTCAGGTCGTCCTCCTCGTAGGGGCGGTCCACCACGGTCCGGTAGAAGGCGGCCAGGCCGACCGGCGAGCCGCGCGCGATCAGCGGCACCACCATCAACGAGCGGACGTTCTGCTCGTGCACCGCCGCCGCGCGCACCGGGTCGTCCCGGAACCAGGCCAGCCCGGCCTCGTCCATCCGCGGCACCAGCACCGGGGCGCGGTGGGTGAGCGCCCAGGCGTAGGGGGTGGAGGCGACGAAGCGGTGCACCCCGCCGGTCCGGTCGATCGGGCGCAGGGTCGAGTGCGGCGCCGCGTGGAAGGCCATCCGCCGCAGCAGCGCAGAACCGTCCTTGGACGTCCGGGCCTCGGGCTCGCCGCGCACCAGGTCGTCCAGCACCTCGACGACCACCGTGTCGGCCAGCCTGGGCGTCGCCACCTCGGCCAGCTCCTGGGCGGTCTGGGCGAGGTCGAGCGTGGTGCCGATCCGGGCGGAGGCCGTGTTCACGACCGCCAGGCGCTCCTGCGCGGCCTTCGCCTCGCGCAGTGCCTGCTGCCGGTCCAGCACCGTCTGGTGCTGGCGCAGGTACAGCCGGGCGTTGTCGATGGCCACCGCGGCCCGGGAGGCCAGCTCGTCACCGAGCGTGATGTCGGCCTCGGCGAAGGACTCCCGCGCGCCGCGCCGGGAGAAGACGATCATGCCGAGCGTGGTGCCGCGCGCCACCAGCGGGGTGATCCGCACCGAGCGCGGCCGGTCGCCGAGGAAGGCCTGCCGGCCGCTCTCGGTGATCGCCTCGCTCAGCGGCGGCAACTCCCAGGACGGCACCACCACCGTCCGCCCGGAGACCAGCGCCCGAGCGTACGGGGAGTCCGGCGCCACCTCGTAGACCGCGTCCACCGGCAGCGCCTCCGCCGGGTAGAGCGGGTCGGCGGTGGCCAGCGCCAGCCGGCGCACCTGCAGCGGGGCGGTGGGCTCCAGCGGCTCGACGTCCCGGCCGGCGGCCAGCGCCTCCAGGGCGAAGACGCCGCTGATGTCGGCCACCTCCGGCACCATCGCGTCGGCCAGCTCCCGGGCGGTCTGCCGCAGGTCCAGGGTGGTGCCGATCGAGGCGGTGGCCTCGACCAGCAGGGTGAGCCGCCGCTGCGCCCGGGCGGCCCTGGTCTCGGCCTGGAAGCGCTCGGTGACGTCGACGACGGTCGAGCTCACCCCGAGCACGTGTCCGCCCTTGTCCTCCAGCCGGAAGTAGGAGGCCGACCAGGCGTGGTCGTGCATCGGGTCGCCCGGGGTGCGGCCGTACGAGCGGGCGTCCACCACCGGTTCGCCGGTCTCCAGCACCCGGCGCATCACGTCCTCGCTCTCCGCGCCGTTGATGCCGGGCAGCAGCTCGGTCAGCCGGCGGCCGAGGTGCTGCTCCACCGACAGCCCGTTGATCCTCGCCAGCGCCTCGTTGAGCCGGACGAAGGCGAGGTCGGTGTCGTACACGCTCATGCCGACCGGGGCCTGGGTGAAGAAGCCGTCCAGCACGGCCAGGTCGGACTGGATCCGGCGCAGCGTGGTCACGTCCGAGGCCACCGCCAGCACCAGCGGGCGGCCGCCCGGCCCGGCGATCGGATGGGTGCGGAACTCCAGGTTGACGTCGTGCCCGTCGCGGTGGCGCACCGGGAAGACGCCGGACCAGCGGCGGCCGTCCAGGATCTCCTGGAACAGCTCCAGCACCTCCGGGCGCCGCTCGTCGGTGACCAGCAGCTGCGCGGCCCGCGCGCCGACCGCCTCCTCGGCGGAGTAGCCGAGCAGGGCCTCGGCGTCGCCGCTCCAGTGCAGGATCCGGCCGTCGGCCTCGATCAGGGCGGTGGCGATCGGCACCATCAGCAGGGCCTCCGGGCCGTCGGGACGTCCGGGCCCGGCGGCCTCGCGCCGCTCATGCCGTCTGTTCACCATGCTCGGTCACCATGGCCGGAACCGCCCGGAGATCGTCGCCACCAGCCCTGCCATCTTCCCACGGGCCCCGTCACCCCCGCTCGGCGCACGGGCGGGCCGGCCCCCCTAGGCGGTCTGCAGGGCGCGCAGCAGCTGGACGCCGGGGGCGTCGACCGAGCGGCGGGTGTTGGCCAGCACGATCACCCCGACCTGCCGTTCCGGGTCGAAGGCCGTGAAGGAGCGGTAGCCGCCGGTGCCGCCGTTGTGCCAGATCTGCAGGTGGCCGCCCTGCCGGGCGTGCAGGCGGTGGCCCAGCCAGCCGAGGTGCGTCCAGGCGAAGGGGTTGACCCGGTGCCGCACCTCGCGGGTCAGCGCGATCGCCGGGGCGAGCGGCGAGTCGCCGTCGGTGCCGTCGCGGCCGTCGGTGCCCCCGACGCCGGCCGCCAGCTGGGCCCGCAGGAAGACGGCCAGGTCGGCGGCGGTGGACTTGAGCGCGCCCGCCCCCGCGAGGCCTGCGAGGTCCCAGCCCGGCACCGGGCGCCCGCCCGCCGTGTGGCCGGGGGCGAGCCGGGCCGTCTGCGCCGGGTCGGGCGCGAGCACGGTGTCGGTGAGCCCGAGCGGCTCGCAGACCTCCCGCCGGACCAGCTCCCCGTAGCCGACGCCGGCCCGGTGCGCGAGGGCGAGGCCGAGCAGTCCGGCGCCGAGGTTGGAGTAGCGGAAGCCGCGGCCGGGCGCGGTCCGCGCCTTGGTCCGGCCGAGGCTGCCGAGCAGCCACTCGGGGGTGCAGTGCGCGTAGGGGTCGGGCTTGTTGGGGGTGAGCAGGGAGGACAGCAGCATCCCGGCGGGCAGCCGGGGCAGGCCGGAGCTGTGGGTCGCCAGGTGGCGCAGGGTGATCGGCTCGGGGCCCTTGCCGGGGAAGGCGGCACCGGCCGGGAGCGCGTCGGCGAACAGGTCCGCGAGCGGCTCGTCCAGCGCGACGGTGCCCGCCAGGGTCAGCCGGGCGAGCACGAGCGAGGTGAACACCTTGGTGATCGAGCCGATCTCGAACAGCGTGTCCGGACCGGGCCGCCCGCCGGCGGGTCCGGGGCCGGTGCGTCCGGCGCCGCGGATCTCCACCGTGCCGCGGGCGAGGCCGGCGACCACCGCGCCGACCTGCTGGCCGGCGAGGCGGTCGGCGGTCTGCTGGACGAGGCTGCCGAGATCGTTCATGGCCCCGAGCCTAGGGTCGGCGCCGGGCCGCGTCGTCCACCGGGGCGACGATTCTCGGCGGGACCCCGCTCGTCCCCCGGAGGTACGGGAGGACGAGCGGGGTCCCGGCCGGGGCGCGCCCTGGCTCAGCAGCTCAGGTTGTTGCCCGGCACGGTGCCGATCAGCTGGGTGAAGCGCTGGTAGGCGTTGATCCGGCTCTGCACCTGGGCGGGGTTGCCGCCGTTGCACTCCAGCGAGCCGTTGATGCTGCGGATGGTCTCACCGAAGCCGTAGCCGTTGACGATCGCGTTGTGCGGGGTCATGGTGCCCGGCCCGTTCTGGGTGTTCCAGTACCAGAGCGCGGTCTTCCAGGCGACGGCCGGGTCGGTCTGCACCAGGTTGGGGTTGCGCAGCAGGTCGATGCCCAGGGCGTCGCCGGCGGCCTTGTAGTTGTAGTTCCAGCTCAGCTGGATCGGCCCGCGCCCGTAGTACGCGGCCTGGCCGGCCGGGCAGCCGTACGACTGCGCGGGGTCGCAGTAGTGCGGGTAGTTGGCGGTGTTCTGCTCGACCACGTACACCAGCGCGCCGGTCTCGTGGTTGACGTTCGCGAGGAAGGCCGCGGCCTCCTGCTTGCGGACGGTGTCGGTGCCGGTGGCCGCGAAGGCGGGGTAGGCGGCGAGGGCGTCGATCAGGCCCTGGTAGGTGTAGAAGGGGTTCCGGTTCGGGAACATCTGGTCGAACTGGGCCTGGCTGACCGGGAATCCGCCGGGGTTGGGGTTGCCGGTGGAGGTCGGCGTGACGGTCGGCGTGACGGTCGGGGTCGGGGTCGTCGTCGGGCCGGTGCCGCAGACGCCCTGGTCGGACCAGACGCCGGAGCCGCCGGTGCTCGGCGGCTCGTTCTGGGTCCACCACTTGGCGAGCCAGTTGTGGCCGTTGTAGGAGACGGCGGCGCCGCCGGTGTAGACGGCCGAGGAGTTCCAGGGCGTGCCGCAGACGGCGGCGCTGGCGTTGGCCGCGGGCAGCAGCAGGATCACCGCCAGCGCCGTGGCGACGGCGGAGAGCAGTGCGAGCAGGCGTTTCGTGGACACTTGATCACCCCTTGTGCGGTGTGGGGCCGCACGGTCGTGGAGGTAGGGACGTCGGGGCAGGGGAGCCGGGGCCCCGCGGGGTGGGGGCACGTCGTGGGGGACGGGCCGACCGGGGTGCGGGCCGGTGCGGGGCTGACCCAGACTCAAGCGGAATGGTCTAGACCTGTCAAGGGGTTTCGGGCAGAACGCGTGCGGTGGGGGAGGTGTGAACGAACGTGACCGGGCCCGCCGCGGTGGTGCTGTCATGGCCAGGTCTCTCCATCTGGAAGGATGGCGGGGTGGACGAGACCTCCGACCCCGCTGCCCGGTCCGGCCCGGGCGCGCCGATCCGCTCGGGCATCCCGGAGCACGGCAGGGTGCCCAAGTACTACGCCGTCAAGGGCCAGTTGGAGGCCCTGATCGACGAACTCGGCGAGGACGGCGTGCTGCCGACCGAGCGCGAGCTCGCGGCCCGCTTCGAGGTGGCCCGCGAAACGCTCCGGCAGGCACTGCGCGACCTGCTGATCCAGGGCCGGATCCGGCGGCGCGGGCGCAGCACGGTGGTGGCCGGCCCCAAGCTGGAGCAGCCGCTCTCGCTGGCCAGTTACACCGAGGGTGTGCGCCGCCAGGGCCGGGTCCCCGGCCGGACGCTGATCGGGCTGGAGCGGCTCGGCGCGGACCCCCAGCTGGCCGGCCAGTTGCGGATCGCCCCGGGCGAGCCGGTCTGGCACCTGGAGCGCGTCCTGCTCGCGGACGGCGAGCGGGTGGGCCTGGAGAGCACCTATCTGGCGGTCGGTCGGGTCCCGGCGCTGGACGTGGAGTTCGACCCCGCCTCCTCGCTGTACGCCTACCTCGCCGAGCGGGCGGGCATCGGCTTCGGCGCCGCCGACGAGCGGATCGAGACCGTGCTGGCCACCCCGCGCGAGGCCCTGTTGATCGGCACCCCGCCGGCGCTGCCGATGCTGCTGCTGCACCGGCTGACCCGGGACGCCGAGGACCGGCCGGTGGAGCGGGTGCGCTCGCTCTACCGGGGCGACCGCTTCAGCTTCACCACCCGTCTCGAAGCGGACTGACCCGTCTCGAAACGGGCCGGCCGCCCGCCCGGCGCCTGTCGCGCCGGGCTCTTGATCTCGCTCTTTATCTCGAATGGGTAACGGGTCTGGACCGAATTCGGGCGTTGTTCACACCCGGGTCGGAAACCGGGCCACCCCCGTCCATCCGTCGCTCCGACCGTAGTCACCGCCCCCTTCGGCGCCATGACGCAGTATCAGGAGGACGACGTGACCCCGCAGACCCCCGCCGCCCCCGGCCTCTCCCGCCGCGGCCTGCTCCTCGGCACCGCCGCCGCGCTCGCCGCCGGCCCGCTCGCCGCCACCGCCGCCACCGCCCGCGCGGCCACCGCCACCACCGCGGCGGCCGACGGCCGGACCCCGAAGGTCCTGCTGATCGGCCTCGACGGCACCATGCTCAACCGGATCAAGGACGCCGGCGCCCCCAGCCTGACCGCCCTGATGGCCGGCGGCCTCACCGCGGCGAGCAGCCTCTACGCCAACCCGATGGCCGGCACCCTCTCCGGCCCCGGCTGGTCGACCATCGCCACCGGCGTCTGGCCGGACAAGCACAACGTCAAGGACAACAACTTCACCGCGCCCAACCTCGCGGCCTACCCGGACTTCCTGACCCGGGTCGAGACCGCCGCGCCCGCGCTCTCCACCTACGTGGTCGCCTCCTGGGCGCCGATCGCCAACACCATCTGCTCCGGCAAGGTCGACACCCGGATCGCCACCCCGTCCGCCGAGTACGACACCGGCACCACCTCCCGGGCGGTCGCCAGGCTGCGCGACGAGAACCCCGACGTGGTCTTCGTCCACCTCGACAACGTCGACAACGCCGGCCACAGCAGCGGCTCCGCCAGTCAGGCCTACCTGACCGCGATCCGCGGCGTGGACGCCCAGGTCGGCCAGATCGTCGCCGCCGTGCGCGGCCGTGCCACGTACGCCCAGGAGGACTGGCTGATCATGGTCACCGCCGACCACGGCCACACCCCGACCGGCGGCCACGGCGGCTCCACCTGGGAGGAGCGGCAGACCTTCGTGATCGCCAACGGCTCGGCGTTCCCGGCCGGGTCGGTCCGCCACGACGTGCGCATGGTGGACATCGCGCCCACCGCCCTGGCCCACCTCGGCATCACCGCCGACCCGGCCTGGAACCTCGACGGCACCCCGATCCCGGACCTCGTGCCCGATGAGTTCGACGCGCTGCGCCCGCAGCTGACCGGCCGGGTCGACGAGAGCGGCATCGCGGCCGGCGTGCTCGGCTTCACCCACACCCCGCCGGCCGGCTGGTCGATCGACAACTCCGCGATGGGCACCGGCGGCGTCACCGAGTGGCGCGGCTGGTCGTTCACCACCGACGAGTTCTGGACGAAGGCCGAGCGCGACCAGAACCGCGAGCTGAACGTCCGCTCCCGCAACGTCTTCGCCGTCGCGGACTCCGACGAGTGGGCCGACCGGACCTTCAAGGGCAACTACGACACCACCCTGGTCAGCCCGGAGTACCCGGTGGCCGGGCGCCCCACCGTCCCGGTCGCCTTCACCACCTTCTACCGGCCCGAGGGCGCGCAGACCGCCCGGGTGCTCGCCGTCTGGGACGGCGGCACGCCGGTCGAGGTGAAGAGCTTCACCGGCGACACCAACGGCCGCCAGCGGCTCGACCTGGCCGTCCCGGCGGGCGCGAGCCGGCTGCGGCTGCGCTTCCGGTACACCGGCAGCAACAACTGGTACTGGGTGCTGGACAACGTCCGGGTCGGCTGACCCGCGCCGGAGCCCGCGCTAGGACGGGGCGAGCGCGGCCCGCAGCCGCCCGGCGACCAGCGCCGCGCCCGCCTCGTCCGGGTACGCCCGGCGCGGCCAGAAGAAGCCGCGCAGCCCGTCCTTCGGGTTGCGCGGCACCACGTGCACATGCAGGTGCGGCACCGACTGGCTGATCCGGTTGTTCGCCGCGACGAAGCTGCCCGCCGCGCCCAGTCCCTGCTCCACCGCCGCCGCCACCCGCTGCACCCGCAGGAAGAACGGGCCCACCTGCGCCGCCGGCAGGTCCGCCAGGGTCCGGTGGTGGGCGCGCGGCACCACCAGCACATGGCCGGGGAAGAGCGGCCGGCGGTCCAGGAAGGCCACCGCGGCCTCGTCGTCCAGCACCCGGTGCGCGGGCTCGGTGCCCGCCACCACCGCACAGAAGACGCAGTCCATCCGTCCATTCAACCGGCCGCCCGGGGCCCCGGCATCCGCTCGGCGCGAGGGCGCCGGGAGGTCACCCGAGCGGACCCCGAGCGGGTGCGGGCCCCGGCCGCCGGGGGGCACCGTGCAGGTGGGGCGCGCGGCGCGTCCCGTCGACGAGGAGGTGGCCCGGATGGCGGGCAAGTTCGAGGTGTACGAGGACGCCGGAGGCAAGTACCGGTTCCGGCTCAAGGCGGGCAACGGCGAGATCGTCGCGACCGGCCAGGGTTACGCGAGCAAGGATGCCGCCCACAAGGGCGTCGAGGCCGTCCAGCGGGCGGCGGACGGCGCGAGCGTGGTGGACGTGAAGTCCAAGGCCGCGGCCTGAGGGCCGGGGCACGGGGAGCGGGCGCCCCGGGTCCGGGCGCCCCCACCCCCCCCCCCCCCGCGCCCCCGACACGGATCGGGATAGCACGGCCGCCCGCTCGTTTCGCGCGAAAGCCACGATTGTCAGCGCCGGGGCCCCCCCGT
>NZ_JBHVGL010000011.1:29597-260753 GCF_042800875.1 Kitasatospora sp. NPDC057595
CCCGGCCGCGGGCGTGGGGCCGGGCTCCGGGGCCGCGGGCGCCGGTCGCGGGCGCCCCCGCTCCCCGCGCCCGCCGGCGCCCGCTACTCGTAGCGGTAGAGCAGGGCCTCCCGCTCGTTGCGCTCGATCGCCTCGATGGTCAGCGCCGGGTCCGCCAGGTGGGAGAGGGTGATCTCGGCCGAACTCGGCTGGGCGTCCGCGGCGAGCCAGTTCTCCGGCTTCCACGCCGAGGAGCGCAGGAAGGCCTTCGGGCAGTGCGCGAAGACCTCCTCCACCGCCACCACGATCGCGCTGCGCGGCGGCTTGCCGACCGCGGTCAGCTGCTCCAGCAGCCGCGGGTCGGTGGAGACGCAGGCCCGCCCGTTGACCCGCAGCGTGGTGTCCCGGCCGGGAACCACGAAGATCAGCCCGACCCGGCCGGTCTCGACGACGTTGTGCAGGGTGTCCAGCCGCTTGTTGCCGGTCGCGTCCGGGATCGCCAGGGTGAAGTCGTCGAGCACCGAGACCAGTCCGGGCGGCCCGCCGCGCGGCGAGACGTCGCAGCGCCCGGCGGCGTCCGCGCTGGCCACCAGCACCAGCGAGGAGCAGGCGATCAACTGCCGGGCGACGTCGTGGATGCGGTCCACCTGCTTGCGGCGGGCGTGGTCGCTCGGCTGCTCGTAGACGTCCCGCAGCTGCGCGGCGTCGCGCACGGCCTCCGCGCTGAGGGCGGCGAACAGGCCGGACGGGCCGGACGGGCCGGGAGTTGACGGAACGGCGATCTCCGGTGTGCTGGTCATACCGGAAACGTAGCGCGCTCGGCTCAGACCGTGAACGCGACGGGGTGCACCTCGTCGGCCGGATGCCCGGCGCGTTCGTGGACCCGCTGCACGGCCTCCTTCGACGGCGCCTCGGAGAGGCAGTAGACGACGCCCGCCTCCGGGTCGGCCCACGCCTGCTCGAACTGCACGCCCTCGGTGCCCTGGATCTCCAGGTCGGCCCGGTGCGCCATCCGCAACTGCTCCTCGGTGATGCCGGCCATCCCTCGGTGGACGTCCATGAACTTGGCCATCACGCTCGCACCTCCTGGGGACCGGGCCCGCGCCCGGCCCGCAATCCGCCCCCCTCCCACCAGCTTGCGCCCCCGCGCACCGGCGCGCATTCCCGCCGCGGTCGTGAAACAGCCCACAGCCGGGGCCTCTCCCTGGGCCCGCTCCGGTCGTGGCACAATGACCGCAGAAGTAGCAGTGACGTTCAGCGCACTCCGGGGTCGGTGAAAATCCGAACCGGCGGTTACAGTCCGCGACCCGTCCGCAGCCAGCGGCCGGTTGACCAGGTGAAATTCCTGGACCGACGGTTAAAGTCCGGATGGGAGGCGTGCGCGGCGGACGAGTGAGCGACACCCGTGGTCCCCGGTGGACCGTGGGGATGGTGCACGGCGGCGGTCGAGGGTTTCCCTCCTCCGGTGTCCGGTGCGGCCCTGGCCCGGCGACGGGTCGCGAGGCCGTCCGGCGAACCGTGCGGCAGCGTGCCCGTCCGCGTCATCTCCCATGCCGCACCCCGGAGTCCGCGCCCCAAGCGCGAGGAGAACCCGGGTGTTCACCGGCATCATCGAAGAGCTCGGCGAGGTCGTGTCGATCGAGGAGATCGGCGATTCCTCGCGGATCCGCCTGCGCGGCCCGGTGGTCTGTGAGGGCGCGCGGCACGGCGACTCCATCGCGGTCAACGGCGTCTGCCTGACCGTTGTCGACACCCCCGACGAACTGGCCGCCGGCACCGGCGAGTTCAGCGCCGACGTGATGGCCGAGACCCTCCGCCGTTCCAGCCTGGGCGAGTTGAAGCCCGGCTCGTCGGTCAACCTGGAGCGCGCCATGGCGCTCGGCGCCCGGCTCGGCGGCCATCTGGTGCAGGGTCATGTCGACGCCACCGGACGGCTGTTGAGCCGCGAGCCGGGGGAGCGGGACGCTGCCGGGAACCTCCGCTGGGAGGTGCTGCGCTTCTCGCTGCCGGAGTCCGTCACCCGCTACCTGGTGGAGAAGGGCTCGATCACCGTCGACGGCGTCAGCCTCACCGTGGTCGAGGCCGCCCGCGACACCTTCACCGTCAGTCTCATCCCGGCCACCCTCGCGCTGACGACGCTCGGCACCAGGGCCGTCGGCGAGAGCGTCAACCTGGAGGTCGACGTCCTCGCCAAGTACGTGGAGCGGCTGCTGGAGTCCCGCACGCTGCCCCCGACGGTCACCGGGGAGGAGCGGTGAACTGGCTCAACTCGGACGCCTTCACGGTCCTCGGCCAGACCGTGAAGTGGTCGGACATGATCGGCAACCTGTTCGGCCTGGCCGGCCTCGCCCTCGGCTGGCGCCGCTCGGTCTGGAGCTGGCCGGTCCAGCTGCTCTCCGGCGCGGTCCTGATCGCCGCCTACCTGTCCGGCGACGTGCCGGGCCTGGTCGGCAAGCAGCTGATCGTCATCGCCACGGCCGCCTGGGGCTGGACGCGCTGGCGCAACGGCCGGCAGGGCGGCGGGGAGATCGCCGTCCGCTTCGCCACCTGGCCCGAACGGGCCGCCCTGGTCGCCGGCACGGCGGTCGGCACCGGCCTGCTGGCCTGGGCCTTCCTGACGATCCCCGCGCTCGGCTCGTGGAGCCCGTGGGCGGACGCCTACATCTTCGTCGGCACCCTGGCGGCCATGGTCGCCCAGGCCCGCGGCTGGGTGGAGTTCTGGTTCGCCTGGATCGCGGTCGACGCGGTCGGCGTGCCGCTCGCCTTCAACACCGGCTACACCTTCTCCGGCCTCACCTACTCCGTCTACTTCGTCCTGGTCCTGCTCGGGCTGCGCTCGTGGTGGTTGCGCACCCGCGCGCCGCGTCCGACGTCCTCCACCGTCCCGCAGGGAGCAACGGCATGACCGAGAACCAGTCCGACGAACTCGTCCTCGACCCGGTCGAGCGGGCCATCACCGACATCGCGCTCGGCCGCGCGGTGATCGTCGTCGACGACGAGGACCGCGAGAACGAGGGCGACATCGTCTTCGCGGCCTCCGCCGCCACCCCCGAACTGATGGCCTTCACCATCCGCTACAGCTCCGGCGTGATCTGCGCCCCGATGACCGGCGCCGAACTGGACCGGCTCAAGCTCCCCCCGATGACCCAGGTCAACGAGGACCGCAAGGGCACCGCCTACACCGTCTCGGTGGACGCCCGCGAGGGAGTCGACACCGGCATCTCGGCCGCCGACCGGGCCCGCACCGTGCGGCTGCTCTCCTCGCCCGGTACCGGGCCCGAGGACCTCGCCCGCCCCGGGCACGTCTTCCCGCTGCGCGCCGTCGAGGGCGGCGTGCTGGTCCGCCCCGGCCACACCGAGGCCGCCGTCGACCTGGCCCGGCTCGCCGGACTGGCGCCGGCCGGCGCCATCGCCGAGGTGGTCAACGACGACGGCACCATGGCGCGGCTGCCCGAGCTGGTCGCCTTCGCCCGTGCGCACAACCTGGCGATCATCTCCATCGAGGACCTCATCGCCTACCGCCGCCGCACCGAACTGCACGTCGAGCGCGCCGCCGTCACCGCGCTGCCCACCGCCTTCGGCGAGTTCACCGCCGTCGGCTACCGGGGCACCCTCGACGGCGTCGAGCACATCGCGCTGGTCGCGGGCGGTCTGGACGCCGACGGCCGGCTGCCGGACGGCGAGGACGTGCTGGTCCGGGTCCACTCCGAGTGCCTGACCGGGGACGTGCTCGGCTCGCTGCGCTGCGACTGCGGCCCCCAGCTGCAGTCCTCGCTGCGCCGGGTCGCCGAGACCGGCCGCGGCGTGGTGCTGTACCTGCGCGGCCACGAGGGCCGGGGCATCGGCCTGGCGCACAAGCTGCGCGCCTACGAGCTCCAGGAGCAGGGCCGTGACACCGTCGACGCCAACCTCGACCTCGGCCTGCCTGCCGACGCCCGCGACTACAGCATCGGCGCGCAGATGCTCTGCGACCTCGGCGTGCGCTCGCTGACCCTGCTGACCAACAACCCCGAGAAGCTCACCGCGCTCACCGAGCACGGGCTCAAGGTCAAGGGCCGCGAGCCGGTCGAGATCCCGGCGGGCGAGCACAACGCGCGCTACCTGCGCACCAAGCGCGACCGGATGGGCCACGACCTGCCCGGCCTCGGCGCCTGAGCGCCGCCACCGCCCTCCATCGACCTTCCAGCGATCCCGAACCACCGATCCCGAACCACCGAAAGGCACCCGCACATGAGCGGCCACGGAGCCCCCGAGCTGACCATCGACAACGCCGCCGGCCTCAAGGTCGCCGTGATCGCCGCCCAGTGGCACGAGCAGGTGATGAACGGCCTGCTCGACGGCGCCCACCGCGCCCTCAAGGAGCTGGGCGTCGCCGAGCCGACCGTCCTGCGCGTCCCCGGCGCCTTCGAGCTGCCGGTCGCCGCCAAGCGCCTCGCCGAGCGCGGCTACGACGCCGTGATCGCCCTCGGCGTGGTGATCCGCGGCGGCACCCCGCACTTCGACTACGTCTGCCAGGCCGCCACCGTCGGCCTCACCCAGGTCGCCGTGGACACCGGTGTCCCGGTCGGCTTCGGCGTACTGACCTGCGACAACGAGGAGCAGGCGCTCGACCGCGCGGGCCTGCCGGGCTCCGGCGAGGACAAGGGCCACGAGGCGGTCACCGCGGCCGTCGCCACCGCCGCCGCCCTGCGCGCGCTCTGAGGCGGCCGGCCGGGCCGCGCTCCGGACCGTGGACGTCCACCGGACTGTCCACGGTCCGGAACCGTTTACCGTCCGTCCCTCCGCACGCCGTAAGGTGAGTCCCATCATGGCTTCGAAGACATTCGAGGAGCTCTTCACCGAGCTCCAGCAGAAGGCCGCCACCGGCGACCCCTCGTCCTCCCGTACCGCGCAGCTCGTCCAGCAGGGCGTCCATGCGATCGGCAAGAAGGTCGTCGAGGAGGCCGCCGAGGTCTGGATGGCCGCCGAGTTCCAGTCCGACGAGCAGACCGCCGAGGAGATCTCGCAGCTCCTCTACCACCTTCAGGTGATGATGGTCGCCCGCGGGCTGACGCTCGACGACGTCTACAAGTACCTCTAGGCACGCACCTCCGGGCCCCGGTCCCTCAGGTCCCCCGGCCCGGAACCCCCTACACCCACACCGAACAGGTAAGGAACTGACCTCCATGCTGCGCATCGCCGTCCCCAACAAGGGTTCGCTCTCGGGTCCTGCGGCGGAGATGCTCCATGAGGCCGGCTACCGGCAGCGCAAGGACGCCAAGGAGCTGGTCCTGGTCGACCCGGGCAACCAGGTCGAGTTCTTCTTCCTGCGCCCGCGCGACATCGCGGTGTACGTCGGCTCCGGCCGCCTCGACGTCGGCATCACCGGCCGCGACCTGCTGCTGGACTCGCACTCCAACGCCGAGGAGGTGCTCGCGCTCGGCTTCGCCGGCTCGACCTTCCGCTTCGCCCGCCCGGTCGGCGTGGACGTCGAGGACGTCAAGGGCCTGGAGGGCCTGCGGATCGCCACCTCCTACACCGGCCTGGTCGAGCAGCACCTCGCCGACCACGGGGTGAAGGCCACCGTCACCAAGCTGGACGGCGCGGTGGAGACCGCGGTGCAGCTGGGCGTCGCCGACGTGATCGCCGACGTGGTGGAGACCGGCACCAGCCTGCGCAACGCCGGCCTGGAGGTCTTCGGCGAGCCGATCCTGATCTCCGACGCCGTGGTCATCCGCCCCAAGGGCGCCGGCGAGGACCCGGGCGTCGACCAGTTCCTGCGCCGTCTGCAGGGCGTGCTGGTGGCCCGCCGCTACGTGCTGATGGACTACGACATCCGCGCCGAGCACGTCGGCGCCGCCGTCGCGCTGACCCCCGGCCTGGAGTCGCCGACCGTCTCCCCGCTGCACACCGAGGGCTGGGTGGCGGTGCGCTCGATGGTGCTCCGCAAGGAGGCCCAGCAGATCATGGACGACCTGTGGGGCATCGGCGCCCGGGCCATCCTGGTGACCAACATCCACGCCTGCCGCCTCTGAACACCCACCGGCCCCCGGCCGCGGGGGTAAGCACCGGTTGAATAGGGTGGGGCCGCCGACAGGCGTCCCCACCCTTTCCGTTGCCCGACCCACGAACCACCCCGGAGCCCCTCGTGTCCACCCCCGCCGAGTTCCCCGTCACCTGGGCCCCGCGCCGCACCCGTGCCGTGCTGCTGCCGGTCTGCGCGCTGCTGGTGGTGCTGTTCGCCGTGATGGCGGTCGCCCTGCCGGCGAACTGGCAGCTCAACGACCGGATCATGATGGCGGTCAGCGGCGTGCTGTTCGCCGCCGTCGGCCTGATGCTGGCCCGCCCGCGGGTCAGCGCCGACGCCGAGGGCGTCACCGTGGTCAACTTCGTCCGCAGCCGCCGGCTGGCCTGGGCCGAGATCGTCGGCGTGAACTTCCGCCAGGGCGACCCGTGGGCCACCCTCGACCTCGCCGACGGCACCTCGCTGGCCGCCGTCGGCATCCAGTCCGGCGTGGGCAAGGCGCAGGCCATCGCGGACGCCCGCGCCCTGCGCGACCTGGTCGTCCACCACGGCAGCTGAAGCACGGCGGCTGACGCACAACGGTCGGTCGCCGGGCGGGTCCGAACGCGGATCCGACGTCCGCACGGGTATGGTCTACGCTGGTAAAAGCGGGGCAAAGGCATTGCCCTGCCCGAAATCGACCTGAGGAGTGACACTCCCCGTCCATGGACGATCCGTCCGGTAGTACCTGCGCCGCCCTCCTTCCTCCCGACGGAAGGCAGGCGGCACTGTGATCACCGCCTGGCTGCTGCTCTTCGCAGCCCTCCTGCTCATCCTCGCCAACGGCCTCTTCGTGGCCGCCGAGTTCGCCTTCGTGACCGTGGAGCGCGGCGCCGTCGAGCGCAGCGCCGAGACCGGGGACGCCAAGTCCGGCCGGGTCTCCAAGGCCCTGCGCCACCTCTCCTTCGAGCTGTCCGGCGCCCAACTCGGCATCACCGTGACCTCGCTGGTGGTCGGCATGCTCGCCGAGCCGGCGCTGTCCACCCTGCTGAAGCCGGTGTTCACCGGGATCGGCCTGCCCGCCGGCGCCGCCCGCGGCGCGGCCGTGGTCATCGGCATGCTGGCCGCCACCGTCGTCCAGATGGTGATCGGCGAGCTGGTCCCGAAGAACTGGGCGATCTCCCACCCGCTCCAGGTGGCCCGCGCGGTCGCCGCTCCGCACATGGCGTTCTCCCGGGCCTGCCGCCCGCTGATCAGCGTGCTGAACGGCTCCGCCGACCGCACTGTGCGCGCCTTCGGCATCGAGCCGCAGGAGGAGCTGGGCCACGCCCGCACCCCCGCCGAACTGGTCTCGCTCGCCCGGCACTCCGCCAAGGCGGGCGCCATAGACGAGGAGTCGGCCACCCTGTTCGTGCGGACCCTGGGCCTCGGCGACCTCACCGCCCAGTCCGTGATGACCCCGCGCATCGACGTCTCCGCGCTCCAGCGCGACGCCAGCGCCGCCGACGTCCTCAACCTGACCCGGGCCACCGGCCTGTCCCGCTTCCCGGTCTACACCGACAGCCTGGACGAGGTCACCGGCACCGTCACGCTCAAGGACGCGCTGGCCGTCCCGGCCGAGCGGCGCGCCACCGTGCGGGTCGCCGACCTCGCCGTCCCGCCGCTGCTGGTGCCCGAGACGCTCCCCGCGGAGCGGCTGCTCGACCAGCTGCGCCGCCTGCAGCCGATGGCCATCGTGGTCGACGAGTACGGCGGCACCGCCGGCGTCGTCACCGTCGAGGACATCGTCGAGGAGATCGTCGGCGCGGTGCAGGACGAGCACGACCCGGCCGACACCCCCGAGCTGCTGTCGCTGCCGCCGGTCGAGGGGCAGCCCGTCTGGGCGGCCGACGGCCGCGCCCGGCTCGACCAACTGGAGGCCATCGGCCTGCACGCTCCGGAGGGGCCGTACGAGACGCTGGCCGGCCTGGTCGCCGACCTGCTCGGCAAGCTGCCGGTCCCCGGTGAGCAGGCCGAGCTGCCCGGCTGGCGGTTCACCGTCGAGGCCGTGGACCGGCACCGCACCAGCCGGGTCCGGGTGGAACGCACCGCCCACCACCACTTCCTGGGCGACGACGAGGACGGAACCCGATGACCGCGCTCCAACTGGCCGTCGCCGTCCTGCTGCTGCTCGGCAACGCCTTCTTCGTCGGCGCCGAGTTCGCCGTCGTCTCGGTCCGGCGAAGCCAGATCGAACCCCTCGCCGAGGCCGGCAACAAGCGCGCCCGCACCGTGCTGCACGCGCTGTCCAACGTCTCCGCGATGCTCGCCGCCGCCCAGCTCGGCATCACCGTCTGCTCACTGGGCCTGGGCGCGCTCGCCGAGCCGACCATCGCCCATCTGCTGGAGGGGCCGTTCGACGCGATCGGCATCCCGGCCGGCCTGCAGCACCCGTTGGCGTACGGCATCGCGCTGGCCGTCGTGGTCTACCTGCACATGGTGATGGGCGAGATGGTGCCGAAGAACATGGCACTGGCCGGCCCCGAGAAGGCCGCGCTCTGGCTCGGCCCGCCGCTGGACCGGCTGGCCCGCTGGCTGGCCCCGGTGATCTCCTTCCTCAACACCTTCGCCAACGGCGTGCTCAAGCTGTTCAAGGTGGAGGCCAAGGACGAGGTCGAGTCGGTGTTCACCACCGAGCAGCTGATCTACCTGCTCGCCGACTCCGGGGACGCCGGGCTGCTGGAGAAGGACCGCCAGGAGCGCCTGGAGGACGCCCTGGAGCTGGGCCGCCGCCCGCTCACCGACGTCCTGCTCACCCCCGAGCAGCTGGTCACCGTGGACACCAAGGTGACCGCCGCGCAGATCGAGGAACTGGCGCTGCGCACCGGCTTCTCGCGCTTCCCGGTCACCGACGGTGACCCGGCGGGCCACGGCTACCTCGGATACCTGCACCTCAAGGACATCCTGGACGTCGAGGACCCGACCACGCCCGTCCCGGCCCGGCTGTGGCGGCCGATCACCGTGCTGCGCGGCACCATGCCGCTGGACGACGCGCTGGGCGCGATGCGCCGGGCCGCCTGCCACCTCGCGGCCGTCCTCGACCAGGACGGGCGGACGCTCGGCGTGGTGATGCTGGAGGACGTCCTGGAGGAGCTGGTCGGCGAGGTGCACGACCCGGACCACCGCTCCGCCGCGTAACGCCGGACGCCGGGTTCCCGCCGACGCTTCGCTCTCGGCGATTCCGCTCTGAGCGTGCGCCCGTTCCCATGCCGGCCACCCTGACCGCAGGGTGGTCGGCATGAGACTTCTCCTGCTGGGTGGTACGGAGTTCGTGGGGCGGGCCGTCGCCGAGGCGGCGCTGGAACGGGGATGGGAGGTCACGGTCTTCCACCGGGGGACGCACGCCGCGCCGCCCGGGGCGCGGGTCCTGCGCGGGGACCGCACGGCCGAGGGCGGGCTCGCCGGACGACGGCGAGGTGCCCTACGCCGAGTCCAAGCGCGGCGGCGAGCTGGCGGCACTGGACGCCTTCGGCGACCGGGCGCTGCTGGTCCGCGCCGGGCTGATCGTCGGCCGCTACGAGAACATCGGCCGGCTGCCGTGGTGGCTGAACCGGATCGCCCGGGGCGGCCCGGTGCTCGCGCCCGGCCCGCGCGGGCTCGCGCTCCAGTTCATCGACGTCCGCGACCTCGCCGGCTGGACCCTGGACGCCCTCGCGGCCGGCCTCGGCGGCCCGTACGACCTGGTCGCCCCGCCCGGCCACAGCAGCATGGGCGAGCTGCTGGAGGCCTGCGCGGCGGTCACCGGCTCGGACGCCGAGCTGCGCTGGACGGCCCCGGAGGCGATCGCCGCCGCCGGCATCGAGCCGTGGACCCAGCTGCCGTTCTGGGTCCCGCCGGGCGAGTTCCACGACGCCATGCACGGCGCGGCCGTCACCAAGGCGCCGGCCGCCGGGCTGCACTGCCGGCCGACGGCCGACACGGTCGCCGACACCTGGGCCTGGCTGCGGTCGATCGGCGGCGTCGCGCCGCAGCGACCGGACCGGCCGACGGTGGGGCTGGACCCGCAGACCGAGGCCGCGGCCCTGGCCGGCTGAGGCACCGGACGCCCGGGGCGGGGCCGTGCGCGCGCGGTCCCGCCCCGGGCTCCGCGGTCTCAGCCCCGGCCGTCGATCAGCTCGCCGTAGGCCTGCACCAGGTCCGGCAGTCGCAGCGTGGCGAGGTCCTCCCGGCCGGGCGGCTCGCGCAGCAGGGTCAGCCGCAGGTCCCGGTAGGCGCAGGACTTCTCGTACAGGGTGCGGATGAACCGGCCGTTGCCGAGTTCGTCGATCCAGCCCTCGCGGACCACATGGGTGCAGATCGAGGCCAGTTCCTCGGCGGCGTCCTCGTCCCAGCCGTCGCCGTCCTGCCCGGCGAGCGCCGCGCCGATCGCGGTCAGCTCGCCGGGGCGGTAGCTGGGGAAGTCGACCCGGGTGGTGAAGCGGGAGTTGAGGCCGGGGTTGGCGGCCAGCAGCCGGTTCATGCCCTCGGGGTAGCCGGCCAGGATCACCACCAGCCGGTCCCGGTTGTCCTCGGCGCGCTTGAGCAGCACCTGGAGCGCCTCGTCGCCGTAGGCGTCGCCCTTGCTGTAGCCGGAGTTGGAGAGGCTGTAGGCCTCGTCGATGAAGAGCACGCCGTCCAGCGCGGAGTCGATCAGCTCGTTCGCCTTGACGGCGGTCTGGCCCAGGAACTCGCCGACCAGGTCAGCCCGTTGGGCCTCCACCAGATGGTCGCCGGAGAGCAGGCCGAGGGCGTGGAAGACCCGGCCGAGGATCCGGGCGACGGTGGTCTTGCCGGTGCCGGAGGGGCCGGAGAAGACGAAGTGGCGTTTGGGCGGCTGGACCGGCAGGCCCTGCTCGGCGCGCAGCCGGGCCATCCGCAGCTGCGCGGACAGCGCCCGGACCTGCCGCTTGACCGGCTCCAGGCCGACCATCCGGGAGAGTTCGGCCAGCGCGGCGTCCAACTCGGTCTGGTCGCCCTCGCGTTCGAGGGCCGGATAGGCGTTGGCGACCCGGGGGAGCGCGGCCTCGCCGCGCGCCGGCGCGGGCGCCGCGGGGGAGACGGCGGCGGGCTGCGGCGCGGTGGAGCCCGAGCGTCCGCCGGCGGCCAGCGGGGGCGGTGCGCCGGTGCCGCCGGACCGGTTGTCGGTGCCCGCGCCGCCCGGTCCGGCGCCGGTCGGGACGACCGGGAAGCCGTCGTCGTCCGGCGTGGTCCCGTCCGGCTCCGGCTCGCCTGCGCCGTCGGCCCCGTCCGCTCCGCCGGCTCCGTCCAGGAGCGGATCGTCGAGGTCCGGCCCGCCGAGGACCGGCCCGCCGAATGGGTCCGGGACGCCGGGGAAGCCGCTCGCGCCGTCCGTTCCGACCGGGTCGATGCCGAACGCCTCGAAGTCCGGCTGGTCCAGCAGCGCGGCGTCCAGCGCGTCCTCCTCCGGCCCGCCCGTCCGGCCGGCCTCCCGGCCACCGCCCGCGACGGCGTCCAGCAGGGTGTCGGCGACGGCGTCCTCGGCCGAGATCGCCGCGAGCCGGGCCGCGGTGTCCATGAACGCCGGATCGGCCCGGTGCACCGCCCGGTAGAGCGGTAACGCGGCGGCGCTGCGCCCGGCGCCCTCGTAGGCGCGGCCCAGCCAGTACCGCAACTCCTTGCGCTGCGGCTGCTCGGAGCGGCAGCGGGCGAGCGAGGCGGCGAGCGGGGCCTGGGCCTGGGCGCACATGTCCAGCCGGACCCTCGCCATGCCGGCGAACAGTCCGGCCTCGATGCCGAGCAGCGGGTCGTCGAGCAGCCGGTCGGTGTCCCGGATCAACTGCTCCCAGTCCTTGAGCAGATAGGAGCGGCAGGCGTTCAGGAAACGCGCCGAAGGGTCCTCGGCCGGGGTCGGGCACTGCGCCAACGCCTGCTCCAGCTCGGCGAGATGGCGACCGTCCAGCCAGTGCGAGGCGTGCGCGAGGGCGAGGTCGCGGGGGCTCTCCAGCACCGGCTGCACCCACCAGCCCAGCCAGTACCAGGAGCTGAGCGGCCGGGCGTGCCGGCGGCGCTGCTCGCCGAACCGTTTGCGGTGGCGGTACATCGCGAGCAGCGCGCCGGAGGTGTCGCTGCGCAGCGCGTGCAGGCCGAGCCAGGCGTCGGCCATGCCGGGGTCGAGCCGCACGGCGGCGCGGAACTCCTCCTCGGCGCGGCTGTACGCCCCGGCCGTGTAGGCGTCCATGGCACGCAGCCAGGCGCGGTCGGCGAGCCGGTTCGGTGCCGGGCCGCCCGCGTTGCTGCTCTGGGAACTGTCCGTCGTCACTCAACGCCCCCCGCGGTGTGGCTCGGGGCCCGGCCGGTGCGGTGGTGTTGCGGACCCCGCCGGTGGGCGTCTGCCCCCGGGGCGCATATGCGCCTGCCAGGAATCGTACCGGCGCGGAGCTGATCCGGAAGGGTGCCGCACGATGTCAAAAGCGATCCGGCGGACGGCCGTTGACGGATGGCCGAATCCGGCGCGGGGAGGCCGGACGGTATCCCCGGCTCACGGGGGAACAAGCCGGGGATACCGGGTCCGAGGTTGCGGAACGCGTCATTCCGGCAACGGGTGTGAACCTATTTCCTGGCGACGCCGCAGGTCAAGGGGATTGTTGAAGGTTCACCGACGGTGCTCGGCGCGATCCGGCCGGTCACCCCGTCGACCACCGTTCCGGCGTGCGGGCGGCTCGGGTCCGCGGCGAAATGCGCCGATTCGGCGACGGCCCAGCCGGCCCAGAACTCCGCCAGCTCCGGACCGTCGCGCTGCTCCCCGCGCCGCCGGGCCGCCGCCGCGTCCAGCTCCATCCACACCAGCCGGCTCAACCACGGGCGCACGGCGCGCCGCCCGGCGCCCACCCCCTCGACCAGTACCACCGGCGCGAGCGGCACCGCGGCCGTCCCCGCGAACCGGCGCAGCGTCCAGTCGTACACCGCGTACCGCGCGTCCCGGCCGGCGGCCAGTGGCTCCAGCACCTGGGCGCGCAGCCGCCCGAACCACTCGAACGGCTCTGCGTGCGTCGCGAGGTCGTCCAGGTGCACCACCGGGGCGCCGCCCAGCGCGGCCGACAGCCGGCCGGTGAAGGTCGTCTTGCCCGAGCCCGCGTGTCCGTCCACCGCGACCAGCCGCACCGGGCCGCAGCGCGGCGGCAGCGCCCGCAGCCCGGCCGCGAGCGCGTCGAGGGCGGTGGGTGCGTCGCGCGGGCCGGGCACGTCGGCGGTGCGTGTCCCCACTACCGGGGCGGCGGAAGTCTCGGAAGAAGCCACATCGGCAACCCTACGGGGGCCGGTGCGCCGATACGGACAGTGATCCGGTGCAGGTCGTGACGACGGGGCCGTGATCGGGCATACTCGCATCGCCGAGCATGTGAACGGCCGTTCACCGCGATCCGGTGCCGGCCGCGCCGAGCTGCCACACCCCGCGCGGGCCCGACCACACCCGGGCGGCCCGGCGCACGACCGAGGAGGCGAACCAGCCACCATGACCACCTCCCCCGCGAAGGCCGTCGACCGCCAGCTGCCCAGCGAGGAGGCCCGCGAGCTCCTCAGCCTGAGCCGGGACCTCGTCCAGCGCGAGCTGCAGCCGCGCGCCGCGGAGGACGAGGCCGCCGGCCGGTTCCCGCGCGAGGTCTTCCGCACGCTCGGTGAGGCCGGCCTGCTCTCGCTGCCCTACGACGAGCGGTACGGCGGCGGCGAGCAGCCCTACGAGGTCTACCTCCAGGTCCTGGAGGAGCTGGCGTCCGGCTGGCTGGCCGTCGGCCTCGGTGTCAGCGTGCACACCCTCTCCTGCCACGCCCTGGCCACCTTCGGCACCGACGAGCAGCGCGAGCGCTGGCTGCCCGGCATGCTCTCCGGCGAGCAGCTCGGCGCCTACTGCCTCTCCGAGCCGCAGTCCGGCTCCGACGCCGCCGCCCTGCGCACCCGCGCCGAGCTGGACGGCGACGAGTACGTGGTGAACGGCACCAAGGCCTGGATCACCCACGGCGGCCAGGCCGACTTCTACAGCGCGCTGGTGCGCACCGGCGAGGAGGGGGCGCGCGGGATCAGCTGTCTGCTGGTGCCCGGTACCCAGCCCGGCCTCTCGGCGGCCCCGCCGGAGCACAAGATGGGCATGAAGTCCTCGCCGACCGCCCAGCTGCACTTCGACGGCGCCCGGGTCCCCCGCGAGCGGCTGGTCGGCGCCGAGGGCCAGGGCTTCCAGATCGCGCTCGCCGCGCTGGACTCCGGCCGGCTCGGCATCGCCGCCTGCGCGATCGGGGTCGCCCAGGCGGCGCTGGACGTCGCCGTCGACTACGCGCGCACCCGGCGCCAGTTCGGCCGCCCGATCGCCGACTTCCAGGGCCTGTCGTTCATGCTCGCCGACATGGCCACCCAGATCGAGGCCGGCCGCGCGCTCTACCTGTCCGCGGCCCGCCGCCGGGACGCCGGTCTGGCGTTCTCCAAGGAGGCGGCGATGGCCAAGCTGTTCTGCACCGACACCGTGATGCGGGTGACCACCGACGCCGTCCAGGTGCTCGGCGGCTACGGCTACACCCAGGACTTCCCGGCCGAGCGCTTCATGCGCGAGGCCAAGGTGCTGCAGATCGTCGAGGGCACCAACCAGATCCAGCGCCTGGTGATCGGCCGCCACCTCACCAAGTAGTCCCGGCCCCCGACCGGCCCCCTGACCGGCCGCCCCCGGTGCCCGCCCCGCGCGGGCGCCGGGCGGGGCGGCCCGGAACGGCCCCCGGGCGTCGCTCCAGGGTGCGGAGTGACGCCCGGGGGCCGTTCTGACGTACCGTCGGCGACCCTGCGGCGGGCGGGGGTTCAGCGCCGCGAGAAGCGTCCGCGCTGCTCCGGGATGGCCGGCGCGACGGCCGAGCGGACCGGGCGGTGCACCATCGCGTGGGAGAACGGCTGGGTGCGCCAGTCGAGTTCGCCCGGCGGCGTGAGCAGCGCGTCCGGGCCCGCGGACCCGGCCTCCTCCTCGCTGTCCACCTCGAAGAGGTCGTCCGTCGGCGCGCCCGAACCGGGGCAGAGGGTGGGCGAGAAGGGGTGCCAGGGCCGCGGCAGGACGGCGTGCTGCGGCAGCCGCTCCTCGTCACCCACGAGGGCGATCGGGCGCCGGCACGACGGGCAGTGCACCCGGACGATCTCCCAGCCGTCGACCTCGCCCGGATCCACCTCCGGCGCGGTCTCGTAGGGGACCGCGAGGTCCTCGCGGTCGGTCGTATCGTGGGCGTCGTCCGCGCCCGTCGGGCGCTCGTCGGTAACGCGCATGGTGATCCCCCTCGGATCGGGCCCGGCGTGGTCGCCCGGGGCCACAACCAGCACTTCCCGCCGAAACGGACTCATAACCCTGCGGTCCGTCGCACTGTGATGCACCGGGTGTGTCCTTCGCCACATTCGTCCGGCATGTGCCCCGCGGCACCCCGGGGCGCGCCGGGTGACATCGCGCGCCCCCTCCCTGCCGCCGCACGCGCCCTCCGAGGCCGGAGGCCGTGCGCCCCCCGTGCCGCGATCCGCGCGCCCCCGAGGGGGTAGGTTTGCGCCTTGTGGAGGATCTCGACCAACGCATCGTCCAGCTGCTCCTCCAGGACGGCCGGATGAGCTACACGGACCTGGGCAAGGCCACCGGCCTGTCCACCTCGGCGGTGCACCAGCGGGTGCGCCGGCTCGAACAGCGCGGGGTGATCCGCGGTTACACCGCGATCGTCGACCCGGACGCCGTCGACCTGGCGCTCACCGCCTTCATCTCGGTCAAACCCTTCGACCCCAGCGCCCCGGACGACACGCCCGAGCGGCTGGCCGATCTGCCCGAGATCGAGGCCTGTCACAGCGTCGCCGGTGACGAGAACTACATCCTCAAGGTCCGGGTCGGCGCCCCCGGCGACCTGGAGGACCTGCTGGCCCGGATCCGCAGCGCCGCCGGCGTCTCCACCCGCACCACCGTCGTCCTGTCCACCCCCTACGAGGCCCGACCCCCGAAGCTCTGACCGGTCCGCGCGGGGGTGCAGACTAGGTCGCATGACCGAACGCACCTTCCGGACCGTCCTGCTGCGCGGCGGCGCCGTCTACAGCCCCGCCGACCCCTTCGCCACCGCCATGCTCGTCGAGGGCGAGCACGTCGCCTGGGTCGGCAGCGACGGCGCCGCCGAGGCGTACGCGCAGACCGCCGACGAGATCGTCGAACTGGACGGCGCCCTGGTCACCCCCGCCTTCGTGGACGCCCATGTGCACACCACCTCCGCGGGCCTCGCGCTCACCGGCCTCGACCTCACCGGCGCCCCCTCGCTGGCCGCCGCGCTGGCCGCGATCAGCGCCTTCGTCGCCGCCGAGCAGGAGCCCGGCGGCGTGCTGATCGGCCACGGCTGGGACGAGACCGGCTGGCCGGAGGGCCGCCCGCCCACGCTCGCCGAGCTGGACGCCGCCGCCGCGGGCGCCGCCGTCTACCTCTCCCGCACCGACGTGCACTCCGGCCTCGCCACCAGCGCGCTGCGCGCGCTGACCGAGGGCCTCGCCGAGCGGCCCGGCCACGACGCCGACGGCCCGCTCACCCGCGACGCCCACCACGCCGTGCGGCAGACCGCGCTCGGCCGCCTCACCCCCGAGCAGCGCCGCCGCGCCCAGCGCGCCGCCCTGGCCCGCGCCGCCGAACTCGGCATCGGCGCCCTGCACGAGTGCGCCGGCCCCGAGGTCTCCTCCGAGCAGGACCTCGCGGCCCTGCTGGAGCTGGCTGCCGAGGGCGAGGGCCCCGAGGTGTTCGGCTACTGGGGCGAGCTCGGCGAGCGCGGCGGCGTCGAGACCGCCCGCCGGCTCGGCGCGGTCGGCGCCGGCGGCGACCTCTTCGTCGACGGCGCGCTCGGCTCGCACACCGCCTGCCTGCACCGCGACTACAGCGACGCCGCGCACACCGGCGCCGCCTACCTCACCGCCGCCCAGGTCGCCGACCATGTCGCCGCCTGCACCGAGGCCGGCCTCCAGGCCGGGTTCCACGCGATCGGCGACGCCGCGATCGCCGCTGTCGTCGAGGGCGTCCGGGCCGCCGGTGACCGGGTCGGCGCCGAGCGCGTCCGGGCGCTGCGCCACCGCGTCGAGCACGCCGAGGCGCTGGACGACGAGACCGTCGCCGCCTTCGCCGAACTCGGCCTGACCGCCTCCGTGCAGCCCGCCTTCGACGCCGCCTGGGGCGGCCCGGACGGTATGTACGTCCAGCGCCTGGGCGCCGAGCGGGCCGCCGCGCTCAACCCCTTCGCCGCGCTGCTGCGCTCCGGCGTCCCGCTGGCCTTCGGCTCGGACGCCCCGGTCACCGCGCTCGACCCCTGGGGCACCGTCCGGGCCGCCGCCTTCCACCGCACCCCCGAGCACCGGATCTCGGTGCGGGCCGCGTTCACCGCCCACACCCGCGGCGGCTGGCGCGCGATCGGCCGCGACCAGGACGGCGTGCTCGTCCCCGGCGCGGTCGCCAGCTTCGCCGTCTGGGCCGCGGGCGACCTGGTCGTCCAGGCCCCGGACGACCGGGTGGCCGGCTGGTCCACCGACCCGCGCTCCGGCACCCCGGGCCTGCCCGACCTCACCCCCGGCGAGCCGCTGCCCACCTGCCTGCGCACCGTGGTCCGCGGCCGCACCGTCCACCTGGCCGCCGAGTAGCACCGGGCGGCGGTGAGGCGGGCGGGCGGTCCCCGGACCACCCGCCCGCCTCCGGTACGACCCTCAGCTCACGGCCGGGTGTCGTTCCGGGGTACCTTCTTCGGACAGCGTCCGAACAGCCGTCCCCGTACCCCCCGCGGGGCGGCGGCGAGAGAGATGGTGCGACGGTGGCCATGCCCGTCACCCAGGAGCGGTCCGGGACCGCACCCGAGACCCCCGACGAGGCATCAGGCCCGGGCCGCGGCGCCCGCGCCCTCGCCAGAGTTCGGGCCGGCCTTCCCCGCACCGGGCTGGCCGCGCTCGCCGGACTGCTGCTCGCGCTGGCCTTCCCGCCCTTCGACCTGTGGCCGTTCTCGGTCCTCGGCGTCACCGCGCTCTCGCTGCTCACCCGGGGCCGCACCGCCCGGCAGGCCGCCTGGACCGGCTTCGCCTTCGGCCTGCCGTTCTTCCTGATGCTGCTCAGCTGGCTGCGGGTGATCGGCTGGGACGCCACCGTCGGCCTCTCGGTCGTCGAGGCGCTGTTCCTGGCCGTCCTCGGCGCCGGCCTCGCGGTCACCTCCCGGCTGCCCGCCTGGCCGCTCTGGGGCGCCTGCCTGTGGATCACCCAGGAGTGGGCCCGCGACCGGCTGCCGCTCGGCGGCTTCCCCTGGGGCCGGCTGGCGTTCGCCAACACCGCCACCCCGTACACCCCGCTGGCCGCGCTCGGCGGCGCCCCGCTGGTGACCTTCGCGGTCGCCCTCTCCGGCACCCTGCTGGCCTGGGCCGCCGTGCGGGCGGCCGGCCGCGGTACCGCGCGCCGCCCCGTGCAGGCCGCGGCGGCCGGCCTCGGCGCCGTCGCCGCGCTGCTCGCCGGCTACCTGGTGCCGGTGCCCACCGCGCCCGCCGACACCGTCAAGGTCGCCATCGTCCAGGGCAACGTGCCCAACCCCGGCATGGACTTCCTCGGCCGCCCGATGATGGTGCTCAACAACCACGCCGCCGCCACCGAGAAGCTCGCCGCCGACATCAAGGCGGGCCGGGCCGAGAAGCCGGACATCGTGATCTGGCCGGAGAACTCCTCCGACCTCGACCCGTTCAGCGACCCGCTGGCCTACGCGCGGATCGACGAGGCGGTGCGGGCGATCGGCGTGCCCACCCTGGTCGGCACCCTGGTGGACGGCCCCGACGAGCAGCACGTGCAGAACGAGGGCATCGTCTGGGACCCGACGACCGGCCCCGGCGCCTCCTACACCAAGCAGCACCCGGTGCCGTTCGGCGAGTACGTGCCCTTCCGCGACCAGCTGTCCAAGGTCATCACCCGGCTCCAGCGGGTCGCCCGGGACTTCTACCCCGGCGACCACAACGGCGTCATGCAGCTCGGCCCGGCCCGGATCGGCGACGTCATCTGCTTCGAGGTCGCCTACGACGAGATCGTCCGCGACACCGTCGACCAGGGTGCCCGGGTGCTCGTCGTACAGACCAACAACGCCACCTACGCCAAGACCGGCCAGCCGGAGCAGCAGCTCGCGATGAGCCGGCTGCGCGCCGTCGAGCACGGCCGCGCGGTGCTGATCGCCGCGACCAGCGGCATCAGCGCGGTGATCGCCCCGGACGGCACCGTCGTCCAGCGCACCGAGGAGCTGACCGCGGCCGAGCTGTCCGCGACCGTCCCGCTGCGCGACGGCACCACCGTCGCCGACCGGGTCGGCGCCGTCCCCGAGTGGACCCTCGCCGTGGCCGGCCTGCTCGCCTGCGCGGGCGGCGTCCTGCTCGCCCGCAGGCGGCGGAGCGACGCGGCCGGCACCCCGGATGGAACACCGGCCGCCGGCTGACCGTTGGACCAGGTGGTGCCGTAGCCGGCCCGGACCTCCCGTGCGGCGCGCAGAGCACCGCCTGGAGTGGATTCGTACCGTGACCCAGCAAGCTTCCCCCGCCCGTCCGGCGCCGCGCTCGAAGCTGCGGCGGGTGCTGCCGCTGCTGCTGACCGCCTGGCTGGTGCTGGAGATCTGGCTGCTGGTCCAGGTCGGCTCGTGGCTGGGCGGCCTGACCGTGGTGCTGCTGCTGATCGCCGGCGCGGTGATCGGCGGCTCGCTGATCAAGCGGGCCGGCGCGCGGGCGCTGTCGGCGGCCTTCGAGCAGACCCGCGACCCGAAGTCCGAGCAGCCGCAGACCGGCACCAGCCTGACCGTGCTGGCCGGCCTGCTGCTGATCCTGCCCGGCTTCCTCTCGGACGGCCTGGCGCTGACCCTGCTGTTCCCGCCGACCCGCGCGCTGTGGCGGGCGGCCGGGCGCCGGGTGGCCGACAAGGCGCTGCGCTCCACCGCGGGCGTCGGCACCGACCCGCTCGCGGACGCGATGCGGCTGCAGGAGCAGCTGCGCATCCACCGCCCGGACGGCAAGGTGATCCAGGGCGAGGTGGTCGAGCCGGGCCACGGCCCGCAGGCCGGTCCGCAGGGTCCGGACACCACCTACCGCCCACCGATCGACGGCTGACCGCGGGCCGGGCCGCCCGAACCGGGTGGCCCGGCCCGGCCACGCGAAAGGGACCCTGGTGACCAGGGTCCCTTTTCGCGTGCCCCCGCCGGTGGGCGGGAGCGGGGTCAGGCGCTCTTGCGGGTGTCCCGCGGGTGCACCGCGAGGTTCATCCCACCGGACCGGAGAACGGCCAGCCGCTCGGCCAGCACCTCCTCCAGCTCCTCGCGCGTCCGACGCTCCATCAGCATGTCCCAATGGGTGCGCGTCGGCTTCACCTTCTTCTCCTCCGGCTCGTCGCCGTCGAGAAGTGCCGCCTCCTGGCCACAGAAACGGCATTCCCAGGTCGCGGGGATCTCCGCCTCGACCGAGAAGGGAACCTCGAATCGGTGTCCGTTCTGACATGCGTACTCGACGGTCTGGCGGGGAGCCAGGTCGATACCGCGGTCGGTCTCGTAGCTAGTGGCCCCGAGTCGCGTGCCGCGGAGAGCTCGCTCGCTCATGAATCGTGCCTCCCGGGCTTATGGCCCACAGGACTAGTGGTCGCTGTTCTTCGTCGTTCGGTTAACGCTCGGCTTCCGACGAAGATTCCCGTCCCGGGACATGCGTCGTCTGTCGTGCCGCCCCTGTTTGTACCCACCGGCGCCCGATTTGTCACATCTGGCCGGTGATATCACCCCAGGTGTCACCTATTTCACATCTGGTGATCGGTCGGCCGTTCCTGGACGAGCGTACCGGGACGGGCGGTGACGGTCCGCGCCGCCCCTCCCCGTTCGGGTGCCGGCCGGGCGATCAGGCGAGCGGGCGGAAGCGTAGCGCGCCCGGGCCCTTGGCGAGGTCCACCCCTCCCTGCGGCTCGGTGCGCGGCCCGGCGGGGGGCTCGGCCGGGGCGGGCGCCTCGGTTCGGGTGTCGCGGTGCGGCAGCAGGGCGATCACCGCGTCCCGCAGCGCGGCCGGGGCGTCCTCGTCCAGCGGATCGACGGTGGCCGGGACCTGCAGGCGGACCGGGGCGCCTGCGCCGATCCGGGCGTAGCCGCGCCCGGCGGGGGCCTGGGCGGCGGGCACGATGTCCAGCGGCACGCCGAGCGCCGCGTGGCCCTCCTCGGGGCCGGCCGGGCCGAGCACCACCCGGGCCCGGGTGGTGGCCCGCACGCTGGGGGAGATCCGGTCCCGGGCCTCGACGTCGTCGGCGACCACCACGGTCACCCGGGCGGCCCGGCCGTGCCGCAGCGGCAGCTCCAGCAGGTCCTGCGGGTCCGGGCGGCCCTCGGCGTGGGCCAGCTCGCTCAGCTCGGTGGGGTGGTCGAGCAGCAGCCACAGCGGCCGGGAGACGTCCTCCGGCGGGGCGGTGCCGGCGTGCCGGGCGGCGTTCAGCACGGTGAGCCGACGCTCGGTCTCGCCGGCCGCCCACTGCAGCGCGGCCAGCGCGCCGTGCAGGCTGGTCTCCACGGTGTGCACCCCGGGCCGGTTGACCAGGCAGGCGTGCTCGCCGGTCCCGGCGCCGTCGATCACCACCAGGTCGGCGAACGGCAGCGCCTGCAGCGCCACCGAGCGGATCAGGCTGGAGGTGCCGTAGCCGCTGACGCCGAGCGCCAGCAGGTGCGGCTCGGCCGAGCGCGGGCCGGTGCGCCAGACCACCGGCGGCTGCTGGGCGAGCGCCCCGCCCTGGTGCACCGGGATGGTGCGGGCGCTGCCGTTCTCGTCGGTGAAGCCGAGCACGATCTCGCCCGGGGCCGCCACGAAGCGCTGGGCGGCGATGTCCGTCGGCAGCGGCGCCAGGGCGGCGATCCGCAGCTTGTTGGACTCCTCGTCCCAGTCGAAGCGGTACTCCCGGGCCCGGCCGGCCTTGCCCTGGACGACCTGCTCGATCCGGGTGCGGGCGGCCGGCTCGGTGTCGGTGAAGTAGGGCGGGTAGGCGATCTCCAGCCGGGCCAGCCGGCCCTCGGCGTCGAACTCCCACCCGGAGAAGACGTCCCGGTAGCCGCCCTCGTGGTGGTAGAGCGGGCCGAACCCCTCCGGCCCGGCCAGGTACGGGGTGAGCGCGGCGTACAGCGCGGTGAGCTTGACCTCGGCGACGTCCGGCTCGGGCGCGGCGGGCGGGTCCTTGGGCGCGCGGCCCGTCCAGGCGGCGCTGGCCATCAGGGCGATCAGCGCGAACAGCAGGCCGTGCGGCAGCAGGTAGATCCCGGTCAGCATCGCGGCGGTCAGGAAGAGCGTCGGGCCGCGCCGGTCCTTGGGGGTGCTCCGCCAGCGCTCCTTGGCCCAGGCGGTGTGGTGGCGCAGCCCGCGGCCGATGACGGTGAGCGGCGCGAACATGTCGGAGGCGTGGTCGCCGGCTGTGCGGACGAGGTCGCGGCCCTTGCTGAGGTGGTGGCGGTTGAGCGGCATTCCTGGCTCCCCGGGCGGGTGGGACGGTCGGTGGGAAGGACTTGCGGCAACGGCCGGGCCCGGGCGGTGGGATCCGCGCCCGGGCCCGGGGGGTGTCTCGGAGAACGCGCTAGAACTTGATGCCGCCGAGCAGGCTGGCGAGGCTGGCGCCGCCGGCGGTGATGCTCGGTGCGATCGAGGATCCGGCGACGTAGAAGCCGAAGAGGGCGCAGACGAGGGCATGGGAGACCTTGAGTCCGTCCCTGCGGAAGAAGAGGAAGGCGATGGTGCCGAACAGGACGATGCCGGAAATCGAGAGGATCACGAGCTGCTCCTCGGGGGAGGGTGCGGGGACGGTGCCACGGAAAGTGCCACAATCGTGACAAAAGGTAATAGCGGATGGAACGGGGCAAATGGGTGGTTTACCGGACTTGCCGCTCCCGTCCGGAAAGTTCCTCCGAACGGCCGCGCGGCCTCGTGCCCGGTGCGGCGTGCGCTACCGTGCGTCCGGCGCGACACCGACCACCCCCGACGGGCCCCGCGCGGGCGCGTCCCCGGAGAAAGGCCCCGAGATGACCGACACCCCCGACGCCGATGTGATCGCCCTGGCCGGCAAGCTGTTCGACGCCGCCCGGGCCGGCGACACCGCGACCCTCGCCGCGTACGTCGACGCCGGCGCCCCGGCCAACCTCACCAACGACCGCGGCGACACCCTGCTGATGCTCGCCGCCTACCACGGCCACGCCGCCGCCGTCACCGCCCTGGTGGAGCGCGGCGCCGACCCGAACCGGGCCAACGACCGCGGCCAGACCCCGCTCGCCGGGGCCGTCTTCAAGGGCAGCGACGACGTGCTCGACGCGCTGCTCGCCGCCGGCGCCGACCCCGCCGCGGGCACCCCGTCCGCCGTCGACACCGCCCGGATGTTCGGCAAGGAGGCGCTGGTCGCCCGCTTCGAGGGCCGCCCCGAGGCGGGCTGAGCCCGGGCCGTACGCTTGACCACCATGGAGAGCACCACCAACGGCGGAACCTTCGCGCGCGACGCGAAGGGCGGCAGCATAGAGATCCGGATCACCGGCTTCGGCCACCCCGACGCCCAGCTCCTCGCGGCCGAGGTGCAGCAGGAGTACGTGCGCCGGTACGGCGAGGCCGACCTCACCGAGCTGCACCCCGAGCACTTCGACCCGCCGGCCGGGCTCTTCCTGGTCGCCTACCTGGACGGCGAGCCGGTCGCCTGCGGCGGCTGGCGGGCCAAGCAGGCCGCGCCGTTCGGCATCCGCGCCACCGACGCCGAGCTGAAGCGGATGTTCGTCCGGCCGGTGGCCCGCGGCCGGGGGCTGGCCCGGGTGGTGCTGCGCCACCTGGAGCGGACCGCCGCCGAGGCCGGGCGCACCCGGTTCATCCTGGAGACCGGCACCGAGCAGCCGGAGGCCGTCGCCCTCTACGCCTCCGAGGGCTACGCGGCGATCGAGAAGTTCGGCCTCTACCGCGAGCACGAGCAGAGCATCTGCCTGGGCAAGGAGTTCGACGGCGCGCCCGCCGTCTGACCCGGGCTCCGGACGGGTAGCCTCCCGACGGGTCCGAGGGGCCCGCTCGGGAGGGACCGCGGGACAGGGGGCGGCACGCATGACCGGATCGGTGCGACCCGCCCCGCTCGCCGAACTCGCGGCTCCCGGCGGCCCGTTGGAACGACTGGTCGCGACCGGCCTGCGCACCGTCGGGACCGGCGGCGTCTGGTCGGTCGGCGACGCGGAGGGTGTCCGGGGCCGCGGCCGGGCCGGCGTCTTCGGCCGAGGCCCGTACGGCGAGCGGCTCATGGACCACGACACGGTCTTCGACCTGGCCAGTGTCACCAAGATCGTCGCGCTCTGGCCGTGCGCCGGCGCCCTGTGGCAGGCCGGCCGCCTTCCGCTGGACCGGCCCGTCGGGGCGTACTGGCCGCCGGCCGAGGGTCGCCCCGCCGGAGTGCTGACGGCCCGTCAACTCCTTACTCATACAGCGGGACTGCCGCTGCGCACCCGGTTCGCCGAGCTCTACGGGAGCGACCCGGCGGCGATCCGGTCCGGTGTGCTGGCCGCCCCGCTGCACCGTCCGCCCGGCGCCGCCGTCGAGTACACCGACCGGGCCGCCGTGCTGCTCGGCCACCTGGTCGAGCACCTGGCCGGCGCTCCGCTCGACGAGCTCGCCGCCCGGCAGACCTGGCGGCCGCTCGGCATGACGGACACCCGCTACGGCCCGCTCGCACCGGAGCTCGCCGCCCGCACCGCTCCCACCGAGTACGAAGCGGCGGCCGGCGCGGTGCTGCGCGGGGTCGTCCACGACCCCTCGGCCCGGCTGCTCGGCGGCGTCTCCGGCAACGCCGGCGCCTTCTCCACCGCCCGTGACCTGGAACGCTTCCTCGCCGCGCTGCTCGCCCCGCCCGCCGGGGCGGAGGCTCCGTGGGGCGAGCCGTGGATCGCCGAATCGCTGCGGGTGCAGACCGGTGGGCTGGCACCCGCCCGCGGCCTGTCCTGGCTCTGCGCCGCCGGAACCGACCCCGCCGAGGGCACCTTCGTCCACTACGGCTTCACCGGTACCGGCGTCTGGGTCTCCCGCCGCCGCGGCCGCTGGGCGCTGCTGCTCACCAACAAGGTGCACTACGACCGGGACTTCCGGCCGCTCACCGACCTGCGCAACGCCTTCCGCCGGGCGGTCTTCGGTTAGGCCTGCGGCGAAAGGCGTCCAGCGGGAATTCGGTGGGCCTTTCGGACGATGCTTCACGCCATTGACGGGGGCGGCGCCGAGGGGCATGCTGATCCCTGTTGCGGGACTATTGCGCAAGGCTGTCACCGATATTTCCGACGCCCCGGGGGATGGGCGCCGGAAACAGGGCCGGAAGACCCCCCAGGTTTCTGGGGGGTGAATCCGCTCCGGCCTTTCGGGGGGTGTCGGCCGCTCCGCCTCGGCCGGGATCGGCCGAGGTCAGCGCCGTTCTGCCCGGAGGAACACGGCCCGGGCGGCGGCGACCGTGAGTTTCCAGGGCAGCGCACGATTTCAGGAATGCGGTGATTCCATGGTGTTTCAGAACTCCGCCGGAGGCCGGCGCCGGGCCTTCCCGGGCGACGGTCGTGAGTTATTCGCGGGAGTGTCCGACAAGGCCGCCCGGCCGGATTCGGAAGCGGCCCGCGCGGAATTGGCGGGCGAGGAGTTCGGAACGGCGCTGCGGCGGCTGCGGCTGGAGCGCGGACTGTCGATGCGGGCGCTCGCCCAGCGGCTCGGCTACAGCGCGCACAGCGTCTTCTCCGACATCGAGGCCGGCCGCCGGATCCCCTCCGAGTCGCTGACCGGCTCCTACGAGGAGTGCTTCGGTCTGCCGCCGGGCACGCTGCTGCCGCTGCGCCGGCGCGCCCTGGCCGACCGGGCCCGCCGGCTGACCGACCGTCCGGCGGTTGCCGCGGCGCCGTCGGCACCGGCCCCGTCGGCCCCGTCGGCCCCGCCTGTCGCACCGGCCCCGCCTGTCGCGCCGGGGACCGCCCGGGCGGTCCCCGGCGGCGGCCCGCACCGGCCGCCCGCGCCCGATTCGGTGCTGGACGCGGCCGCCCGGCTCGCCGTCGCGGTCCTCTCCCGCACCCGCGTCGTGGTCGACCGCTGGCGCGGGTGAGGAACGCGACGGGCGCACCGTCAGCCGGTGGTCGCGGCGCGCCGGGCCAGGCACTCGGCGCGGGCGGCGAGCACGTCCTCGTCGTCCGGGAGCAGCTCGGCGGCGATGTCCAGGTCGGCCAGCGCCGCCTCCCAGCGGTCCGTGCGCAGCAGCACGTAGGCGCGGTTGTAGCGGACCAGCGGATCCCCGGGCGCGAGGCTGACGGCGTGCTGGAGGTCGGCCAGCGCGGCCTCCGGCTCGCCCGCCCGGTAGGCGGCCCCGGCGCGCCCGCAGAGCGCGGGCAGCAGGTCCGGATCGGTGCTCAGCGCCCGGTCGAAGGCCTCGATCGCCGAGCGCTGGTCGTCCTGCTCGGCGTGCACCCGGCCCAGCACCGCCAGCAGGTGGGCGTTCTCGGGGGCCAGTGCCAGGCCGGCCAGGGCGTCGCGCTCGGCCCCCGCCACGTCGCCCTCGTCCAGCAGCAGCCCGGCCCGGTTGACGTAGGCGTCGACGAAGCTCGGGTCCAGCACCAGCACGTAGCCGAAGTCGTCGAGCGCGCCCTCGACGTCGCCCAGCGAGCAGCGCACGTCGCCGCGGTTGTAGTACACCTCGGGGAACGGCGGGCCGAGCCGCAGCGCCGTCTCGTACGCGGCCAGGGCGCCCTCCTCGTCGCCGCGCCGGCGCAGCAGGTTGCCGAGGTCGAAGTGGTACTCGGGGTAGTTCGGGTCGCTCTCGATGACGGACCGCAGGTCGGCGAGCGCCTCGTCGAGCCGGCCGAGACCGGTCAGCACGGTGGAGCGGTTGTGCCGCAGCACCGAGCGGTGCAGGCCGTGCTCGTCCGCGCCGAGGTCCCGGTCGAGCTCCGCCAGCCCGGCGGTGACCAGGTCGAGCGCGGCCTGCGGGCGGCCGCGGTGCGCCTCGACGAGGGCCAGGCCGTTGTTGTGGAAGACGGTGTTGAAGGCGCGTTGGCGCGGGTCCGGCAGCAGTGAGGCGATGGCGATGGCCTGGTTGATCCAGGCGACCGCCCGCTCGTGGTCGCGGCGGTCCGGGGAGCGGTGCCGGGTGTAGAGCATCGCGGTCGCGTACGCGCACTGCAGGTGGGCGGTCGGGTCGACGGAGTGGACCCGGACCTCCTGGCAGACCGCCTCGGCCTCGTCGGCGCGCCCGAGGGCGGACAGCGAGGTGGGCATCTTGCCGGTGAAGTGCCACCAGGCCTGGGGGAACGCCACCGGGTCGAGGTGGGAGCGGCCGCGGCGGCAGAACTCCAGGCTGGCGTGGTAGAAGCCGAGCAGCATGCAGGCGTCCATCGCCTTGGCGAGGGCCGGCAGGCCGGCGCCGCCCACGTCGCTGCCGTGCTCCAGGTGGTAGGGGAGGGCGCCGAGGTCGAGCGAGGGCTCGCCGAGCGCGGCCAGCTCCGCGGCCCGCCGGTCGTGCAGCTCGCGACGCTCGCGCACGGGCAGCGCCCGGTAGCCGGCCAGGACGGCCGGGTCGTCGTCGGTGCCGTCCGCGGCCACGTAGCGGGCGGCGAGGGCGCCCGGGTCGGTCTCGCCCTGCGGTTCGTGCCGTGGCCCGTCCTGCGGTTCGTCCTTGGCGGCGGCCGGGGCCTCGACCAGGGTGCAGTGCCGGGCCAGTTCCTCGGGCAGGTTCTCGCCGAGCGGTGTGCCGGCCTCCACCGCCCGGTCCACGGGCAGCGGGTCGAGCAACGCGGCGGTCCCGCCCACGACCACGGTCAGCAGCGCCGGGTCGGTGCGGCGGAGCAGGACGGAGAGGAACTCCAGGTCGGTCGGGTCGGCGTGGTCGAGGTCCTCGACGACCAGGGCGTGCGGTCCGTCGGCCCGCCGGGTCAGCAGCTCGGCCAGGAACTCCTGGAGGCCGTGGGCGATGCGCAGCGTCCGCCAGCGGGAGTAGAACCTGGTCCGCTCCTGCGGGACGGCCAGCGAGGTCAGCGTCTCCCGGTCGGCCGGCACCCGCTCGCGCAGCTCCGGCGCGGCGGTCAGCAGCTCCACCTGGTGCGCGGCGACCAGTTCCGGCCAGCGATCCGCCGCCGCGGGCACCACGGCGCGCAGCACCGTACCGGCCGCCGTGTACGGCCCGCGCAGCCGGCGGTGCGCGGAGACCTCGGGCAGCCCGGGCAGCAGCGGCGCCGGCAGTGCCAGCGCGGCGCGGGCGGCGGCGCGGTCGCGGCGCAGGCTCCCGGTCACCAGGACGTGGTGGCCGGATCCGGTGGGCGGTGTGGACATCGGACCTCCAGGGGTGGCGGGCGCCGGGGCAGGACAGGGGTGGGATCGCGAGGCGGGATCAGGGGGCCGCTGGGAGCGCGTCGGGGGCGGCCGCCGCGCGCCGGGCCCGCCGCTCGCGCAGGTACAGCGCGGTGGAGACGGCGAGTTCACCGACGGTCAGGAACAGGAAGACGATGCTGTCGGCCAGCCCGGCCCAGCGGTGGGCGCCGCCCGCGGACAGCTGGTCGAGCACCGACCGGGACGCCCTGGCCACGATCGGGGGCAGGTTGACCGCCAGCGTCGCCAGGGCCGTCGCGTAGCCGAGCGCCATCAGTACCGAGTACCAGCGCGCCACCGCGCGGTCCCGGGGGTGCCAGCCCTCCGGGTCGTACGGGGCCGGGCGGCCGCGCAGCCGCGCCCAGCGGTCGGCGAGCAGCTGCTTGGCGGTGGTGTGCAGGTCCACGCAGCCGAGGACGGTGACGACGAGGTAGTAGCCGTCGGTGCGCAGGAAGAAGAGGGCCTGCCAGATCACCCGCAGCACGGTGGAGTAGGCCAGGCCGAGTGCGACCCCGCCGACCGCGGAGAGCGCGCCGTCGGAGTGCCGGGTGCCGGCCGCGACCAGCGTCAGCACGGCCAGGACGCCCAGATCGGCGAGCACCCCGGCGAGCATCGGCAGGATCCGGCGCCGGCGGTCCACCGTGACCAGGCCGTCGAGCTCGGTCTGCACCACCACGAAGTAGAGCCGCCGGCCCACCGACAGCCGGGACGGCAGGCCCAGCCGGCGGCCGGCCAGCGCGTGCGCGGCCTCGTGCACCAGGATCAGCGGGGCCTGGGCCAGGAACATCACGATGACCAGCACCGACAGGTACGGGGTGAAGAACAGGTGCCGGTAGCCGGGGACCAGTTCGGGTGAGCGGGCCAGGGTGACCACCGAACCGGCCAGCAGCGCCAGGTAGAGCGCGGCGCCGACGGGGGAGAACACCGCACGGCCCAGCCGCTGCCAGCGCACCGGCGCGGGCGGTGGCGCGGGGGCCTCGTCGGGGTCGCGCAGGAAGCCCAGCTCGCCGAGGTCGGCGACGAACTCCGCGATGTCGACCGTCTCGCCGTAGCTCCGGGCGTACCACCGGGCGGCCTCGGCGGGTTCGGCGCCGTCGACCAGCCGTCGCAGCAGGGCGGCGCCGTCGGCGGGCAGCACGACGAAGGTGCCCTCGTCGAGCCGGCCGACCGTCACCTCGTCGCCCTCCGGCTGGAAGACCAGCGGGTGGAAGGTCAACGGGCCTTCTCCGTGCGGCTGTCCGGGGGACGGGTGGCCGCTGCTCGCCGGTCCGGGTGGCGGTGCGGTGGCAGGCCGGTCTGGCATCGCTCCTCCAAGCGGATCGCCGACGGGGTGGGCCGGTGGGCCACCGGCGGCGGGCGCGGATCTGGAACGCCCGCCGCCGGGGCGTAGCACTCGGGACTAGGCCGGGAGCACCACGGGCGGCCAGGTCGGGCCACAGGGGCCGCCGCCGTAGAGCGAGGCGCCGCTGGTCAGACGGACGGAGCCCGCCTTGCGAATGGCGATCTTCTTCATGAAGGTCACCTCCTCTCACCGGGTGTAGGGACGACGGTGCCCCCGGACCGGACCCGGCCGCCGCAGTCGCGGCCGACCCGGATCCGTCGGGGACACGTCATCTCTAGCAGGGGAGGAGGCCTGTACTCGATGCCTCGCGAACACTTCGGGTCCAGGGCGAGAACTGGTCGCGTACGGGGACGCGAACACCGTACGGATCGGCGGACCGCCGGACCGTCGGAGTGATGTCGCGTCAGATCAGCGTGGACCAGTACGACCAGAACCGGTTGAGGATCAGCAGCGCGATCACCGCGGCCCACAGTGCCGGCAGCGCCCAGTGGTAACGGGCCGCCTCCCGGGCCACCGGCTGGAGCCGCGGTCCGACCGGGATCACCCCGGAGCGCAGGTTGTGCAGCGTGGTGTACCAGAACAGCGTCACCACCGTCGCCCAGACCACCATGCAGTACGGGCAGAGCGCGCCGATGTCGTACAGCGCCTGGTCGATCAGCCAGTGCACGAAGCCCACTCCGAACAGCGTCCCCGCCTGCAGGCCGAGCCAGAACCACCGGCGGTACGCGGCCCCCGCCAGCAGCCCGGCACCGACCGCCGCCAGCGCGCCGAACGCGGCCAGCCCGAGCAGCGGGTTGGGGAAGCCGAACACCTCGGCCTGGTCGGTGCGCATCACCGAGCCGCAGCTGATCACCGGGTTGAGGTTGCAGCTCGGGATGTAGGAGGGGTCCTCCAGGATGCGGAGCTTGTCGAAGGTCAGCACGGCCGAGGCGGCCAGCCCGATCAGGGCGGCGATCAGGAGGAAGAGCGAGAACGCGCGGCCCGCGCCGATCGGCGCCGAACCGGGCGCGGCCGGCGCGGGGGAGGCGGGGCGGGAGGACGGGGAGGAGGGGGTCAGAGCGGTCGATGCGGTCATGGCAGAGCACTCCGTGGGTGAGGAAGGGGCCGGCCCGGCCGGGAATCGGCCGGGCCGGTGGTGCTCACTGCAAGCCCGCGGCCTGCTTCACCTGGGCGGTGAACTGCTCCGGCGTCATCGCGCGGTTGCCGCTGAACAGGGTGAGCGGCTTGCCGTCCACCTTCACCGTCGGGGTCCCGGTCACCCCGCTGTCGTTGAACGCGTCCGCGACCTTCTTCGCCCACGGCGCGTACGTCCGGTCGGTGACCGCCTTGACGAACGCGTCCGTCTTCAGCCCCGGCACCTGGTCGGCCAGCTGCAGCAGGTGGTTGACGTCGCCGAACGCGTCCTCGCGCTCGTCCGGCTGGTTGGCGTACAGCACGTCGTGGTAGGCCTTGAACTTGTCCACGCCCTCGTTCACCGCCGCGCCGATCGCGGCCAGCGCGGTGCGCGAGCCCTTCCCGCTGAGGTTCTTGTCCAGGAACGCGGCCAGGTGGTACTCGACCTTGACGGTGCCCTCGTCCGCCAGCTTCTTGACGGTGTCGCCGTTGGCGGCCTCGAAGGTCTTGCAGACCGGGCAGCGGAAGTCCTCGAACACCTGGAGGGTGTGCGCGGCATCGGGCTTGCCGTAGGTGATCACGGTGCCGTCCGGACCGGAGGTGTTGGCCGGCACGACCAGCGCGGTCGGCTCGGCCGCGGTCGAGGAGGACTTCTTGTCGTCGGCCATGCTGATCGCGAGCGCGGTGCCGCCGACGAGGGCGAGCGCGACGGCGGCCGAGACGCCGACGACGATCCGCTGACGGCGCTTGGCGGCCTGCTTCTCCTGGCGCTGGGCCTCCTGGATGCGCTCGCGGGCGCTGATCTTCTGGGCCTGCTTGCGGGAGGGCTTCTGGGCGGGCTTCTGGGTGGGCTGGGCCATGCTCGGTCAACTCCGTATTGGGGGCGCGCAGCAGGGCGCGCGGGGGTGTCCCGCTCCGGCGCGCGGCACGGCGTGCTGAGCACGGGCGCGCGAGGGCGGAGGGGTGACTGGACGGGAGGCGGAGTCGTGCGCCGCCCGCCGCGGGCCCACGGAGGACCGGCCGTCGCTTCTTCGGACTTCGGGCGAGGGACCGGGTTCCAGGGGCTCGTCAGCAGGCAGGCGCGAGCAACGGCGGGCCGCGGCGCGGCGCCGGGCTCAGCACCACGTCCTCGCGGCGCGGGCGGCGGCGGTCCGAGACCGGCAGCGGCACCCGCAGCACCGGCCGGGCCGGCGCCGGGACGAGCAGCAGGACCAGCGCCCGCAGCGGCGCGGCGACGGCCTGGCGCAGTGCGCGCAGCGCCCGCCCGAGGCTCGACAGGGCGGCGTCCCCGAGCCGCAGCCAGGCGGCGGCGGCCAGCGCGATCACCAGGTGCACCAGCAGGAGCAGTACCTGGGTGGCGGCGGGTGCCAGTCGTCCGGAATGGCCCAACTGGCCGTAGAACAGCGACGATCCGTCCACCGAGCCGCCGCCGCAGACCAGCAGGTTCATGCCGCGGGCCGGGAGGTCGCCGCCGAGGACCGGACCACAGCTGGTCTGGCCCAGATTGAAGGTCGTGTTGAGCAGCAGTTCGACCGGGACCATCACGGCCGCGATCTGCGACAGCCGCCGTTCCCCGCCGGCCAGCGCGGCCGAGACCAGGAAGACGACGGCGGTGGCCATCCCCACCAGCGCCAGCGGCAGCGGACGGCCGGTGATGAGGACCTGGCCCAGCGCGGACAGCGGCACGGCGAGCGCGGTGAACACCGCGGCCCGCAGGGCCCTCGTCGTGTGGGTGGAGGTCGTCATCACGTTCGGGAGTATGTCACGGCGTTTACATCGGGCACGAGGGTGCGTCCCCGGTTACGGCCGGATCCGGGTACAGGTTGTCCCGCATCGGTCGTGTGTTCGGTAGCCGGGGGTGGGGAGTTCACCGCGGCGATGGGTTTGGCGGGGCGCCGGTCGGGTGAGGGGCCGTCAGGCCCTGACGGGGGTGGTGGGGCGGTCCGACAATCGGGCGATGGACTACGCCCTTGGCCCGGGGCCGACGGTGCCGCCGCGGCCGTCGCCGCCGTGGCCGTCGTGGGCCTGGCCGTGGCACTGCCCGTCGCCGACGCCGTCGGTCCCGCCGCCCTCGCCGACGTCGACGCCGGCGTCGACGCCGGCGCCGACGCCTGTGGTGCCGACCGCCGCGCCGACTCCCTCCCCGGAGCCCTTGCCGGTCCCCTCGCCCTCGCCGCTGTCCACGCCCGCTCCGCCCCCGTCTCCTCCGGCGGTGCCGACCTCCCCGGCTGCCCCGACCGCCTCGCCGACCCCGCCCCCGCCACCGCCGCACGCGGTGAAACCGCCCCCGCTGCCGCCCCGGGCCCCGATCACCGTGGAAGCGGTGCCGCCCGTCCGGCCGCCCGCCCCCGCCCCGGTGCAGACCTCGCCGAGCTGGACGGCGCAACCCCCGCCCCCGGCCCCGCCGCCCGCCCCCGGCCCGACGGCCACCGTCGCGGTGGTTGCCGCGGCGCCCCCGCCGCCCGCCGCACCGCCCGCCGGCGAGCTCGACGCGACCGCCTGGACGGCCGTGCTCGTCCTCACCGTCCTCCTCCCGGCCGCCCTCGCGGCCGCGCTCGGCCACCACCACACGACCTCCCGGAGCCGCCGATGAACCCCGCGCCCCTGCTGAGCGCCGCCGCGTGTGTGACCTTCGCCGTCGGCGCCCTCGCCATCGCCCACCGGGTGCGCCCGGCCGTCCCCGAGGGCGAACTCCCGCCCGAACCCCACCCCGTGCTCTCCAGCATCGGCTCCGGCCTGCTGTCCGGCTTCATCCTGCTCACCGGCTTCCTGGTCGCCACCGGCTGGGCCGCCCGCACCACCGGCACCGTCCCACCCCGGGGCCTCTACCTCGCCGACCTCGCCGCCGGCACCGCCGTCCTCCTCTACCCCGCCCTCGCCGGCCTCCCCTTCACCGCCCGCTACACCACCGCCGTCGTCTTCTTCGCCGCCCTCGTCGGCTACACCATGTCCCTCGCCGTCCAACTCCGCCCCTGACCCGCCCCCACGAGGTCCCAGCCCCCGACTTCCCTCGCCGGCCACTACCTGTGGGGCGGTGGCATCAGAAGTCGGCCGGATCGACTTCCCGTGCCGGTTGCCGCCGCGCCGTGTGCTCCTGCCAATTCGAGCTGCCGGCTTGGTCGCGGGTGGGGTGGGCGGGCTAGCCTGGAGGGGTTCTCGACGGCCCCTGGAGGGGGTGCGGGCGGATGGCGGGTGATGTGGTCACCGCGGGTGAGGTCGTGCTCGGGCGGATCCGGGCGCAGGCCGAGGTGCTGGCCGGGCTGGACGAGGCGGTGCGGGCGGACGAGCCGGACGCGGTGCACCGGATGCGGGTCGCGTGCCGGCGGTTGCGCAGTGCCTTCCGCACCTACCGACGGCTGCTCGCGCCCGGGGCCGCGGACGAGTTGGTGGCCGAGCTGCGGTGGCTCGCGGCGGCGCTGGGGCGGGCCCGGGACCGGGAGGTGCTGGGGGAGCGGCTGGCGGCACGGGCACGGGAGCTGCCCGCGGAGTGCGGGCCCGAGCGGATCGCGGCGGAGTTGGAGCACTGGGGGCGGGCCGAGTACCGGCGGGTCCGGCCGGAGGTGGTGGCCGCGCTGGACAGCCCGCGCCGCCGCGCCCTGGCGGCCGGCCTGGCGGCGCTGCTGGCCGACCCGCCGCTGCGCCGACGGGCGGACCGGGCGGCCGGTCCGGAGCTGGCCCGGGTGGCCGGGCGCGAGCAGCGGCGGACCGCGGAGCGGGTGCGGTCGGCGCTCATGGACGCCTCGGCACCGGACGCGGCCCTGCACGAGGCCCGGAAGGCGGCCAAGCGCGCCCGGTACGCGGGCGAGACCGCGGTGCCGGTGGCGGGCCGGGCGGCGGAGCGGTACGTGGAGCGGATGAAGGCCGTCCAGGAGGTGCTGGGGGAGCACCAGGACGCGGTGGTGGCGTCGGCCGCGCTGCGGGACCGGGCGGTCGCGACCGAGGAGCCGTTCGCCTACGGCGTGCTCTACGGGCAGCAGCTGGCGGAGGCGGAGCGGGCCCGGCTCGCGCTGCCCAAGGTGTGGGCGAGGGCCGCCCGGCCGAAGCTGGCGCGGTTCGGTTGAGGGGCGGGGCTACTCCTCGGCCGGGTCGAGGCCGGCGGTGCGGGCGGCGGTGCGGAGCAGGTCGCGCAGCATGGCGGTGCTGAGGCGGCCGGTGTTGGTGTTGCGCGGGCTCACGTGGTAGCAGCCGAACAGCTCCAGCGGCGGGCCGCCGTCGCGGGCCGGCAGGGTGACATGGGCGCCGTGGCCGAACGGCGGCCGGGGTCGGGGGAGCGTCCAGCCGGCCGCGTCGAGTGCGGGGAGCAGGGCCTGCCAGGCGAAGCCGCCGAGGGCGACGACGCTGCGTACGGTGGGGCGGCAGAGTTCGAGTTCGCGGGTGATCCAGGGGCGGCAGGTGTCGCGTTCGGCGGTGCTGGGCCTGTTGTCGGGCGGGGCACAGCGGACCGGGTCGGTGATCCGCACGCCGTGCAGGGCCAGGCCGTCGCCGTGGCGGACGGACTCGGCGCGGTTGGCGAGGCCCAGTCGGTGCAGGGCGGCGTAGAGCAGGTCGCCGGAGGGGTCGCCGGTGAAGATCCGGCCGGTGCGGTTGGCGCCGTGCGCGGCGGGGGCGAGGCCGACCAGGAGGAGCGGGGCGTCGGGCGGGCCGAAGCCGGGGATGGGGCGGGCCCAGTAGTCCCAGTCCAGGTAGGCGCGGCGCTTGGTGCGGGCGGTCTCCTCGCGCCACTCGACCAGCCGCGGGCAGGCCCGGCAGCCGGTGACGACCCGGTCGAGGGCGGCGAGGTCCACGGCGCGGGCGGCCGCCTCGGCGGGGTGGCGCGGGTGGCCCGGGTCGTCGGCGGGGGCCGGCGGGCGTGCAGGGTCCGGCGGGCGCGCGGGGGACTGCGGCATGGCGACGATCCTAGGCCCGCGCACCGGGTTCGTTCTGGCGCCGGCCGGGCAGGCGTAGCGTGGAACCAGTGGTTCCGGTGGCCGTCGGCCGGAGCGGGTCGGCGACGGCCGGTGCTCGCTGCTGCGCGAGGAGGCCGTCATGGTCGTCGATGTGGTGGTCGGGGTCATCGTCGTGGTGCTGTTGCTGACGGCCGTGGTGGGAGGGATGAGCCTGCGGGTCGTGCAGCAGTTCCAGCGGGGCGTGGTGTTCCGTTTCGGCCGGGTGCGCGACGAGGTGCGCGATCCGGGGCTGGTCGCGCTGGTGCCGGTCGCGGACCGGCTGCGCCGGGTGAACGTGCAGATCGTGACGCTGCCGATCCCGGCGCAGGAGGGCATCACCCGGGACAACGTGACCGTCCGGGTGGACGCCGTCGTGTACTTCCGGGTGGTGGACCCGGTGAAGGCGATCGTCAACGTGCAGGACTACAACTTCGCGATCTCCCAGGTGGCGCAGACCTCGCTGCGGTCGATCATCGGCAAGAGCGAGCTGGACGACCTGCTGGCCAACCGCGAACCGATCAACCAGGGCCTGGAGTTGATGATCGACAGTCCGGCGCTGGGCTGGGGGATCGAGATCGACCGGGTGGAGATCAAGGACGTCGCCCTGCCGGAGGCGATGAAGCGCTCGATGTCCCGGCAGGCGGAGGCCGAGCGGGAGCGGCGGGCGCGGATCATCACGGCGGACGGCGAGTACCAGGCGTCCGCGCGGCTGTCGGAGGCGGCCGCGGTGATGAGCGAGACCCCGGCGGCGCTCCAACTGCGGCTGTTGCAGACGGTGGTGGAGGTCGCGGCGGAGAAGAACTCGACGCTGGTGCTGCCGTTCCCGGTGGAGCTGCTGCGGTTCCTGGACAGCGCCGCCGAGACGCACCGGCGCGGCGCGGAGCAGGGCGGCTCCGGGGCGGACGGCGTGGACTCGGTGGAGCCCGGGAAGGTCGAGGCGCCGCCGCTGCCGGGTATGGAGCAGCTCGAACTTCCTCCGCTGGAGGAGGTGCTGGACAGCTCGCCGCTGGATCCGCCGGAGCGGCGCGCCGGAGACGGCAAGGACGCCGGCAAGGACGTCGGCGAGAACGACGGCGGGAAGAGCGGCGGAAGGACGTAGCGGGCCCGGTGGCGGGGCTCCCGGCGCCGGACCACGATGGAGAAGTGGCAGTGGCAGGCACGTCAGGAGGCCGATCATGACCAATGCGGGCGACATCATGCACCGGGGCGCCGAATGCGTGGGCGAGCACGAGACGCTCGCCGCCGCGGCCCGGATCATGAAGGAACGCGGAGTCGGGGCACTGCCGATCTGCGGAGAGCGGCAGAAGCTCCTGGGCATCCTCACCGACCGGGACATCGTGCTCAAGTGCGTGGCCGAGGGCCTCGACGCGGAGCGGGTGACGGCCGGGGACGTGGCCCAGGGGCGGCCGATGACGGTGGAGGCGGACGAGGACGTCGAGCAGGTGCTGCGGGTGATGGAGCAGTACCGGGTGCGCCGGCTGCCGGTGATCAACCACCCGGAGCACGAGCTGGTCGGCATGATCAGCGAGGCGGACATCGCGCGCGGCATGCCCCAGGCCCTGGTGGCGGAGTTCGTGACGGCGGTCTGCGCCGAGGACTCGCCGCGCTCGAAGGAGGTGCTGGAGACACCGCAGACCGCGTGAGGACCGGCAGACCGTGTGAGGACCTTCCGAGGACCCCATGAGGAGGCTCAGGCCAGCGCGTAGACCGCGGTGGCGTGGGCCGCCTCGTCCTCCTCGCCCTCCGCGGTCAGGCCGATGTCCAGGAAGGCGATCCGCCGGCCGAGCCTGGTGACCCGGGCGGTGACCAGGACGTCCCGCCCGGTCACCGCGCGCTGGAAGCTGGTCGACTGCTGGACGGTGGTCATCGGGCCGAAGCCGCCGCGGGCCGCCGAGAGCGCGATCACGCAGGCGGTGTCGGCGGCGGCCATCAGGGCCTGCCCGGACAGCGCGCCGCCCTCCCGGGCCAGGTGGTCGGACCAGGGAAGCCGCAGCACGGCGTGGCGCTCGCCGGTCCCGACGACCGAGAGGCCGAGGGCCCGCACCCAGGGGGCGAAGTTGTCGGCCAGGATGCGGTCCGCCTCGGCGGTGCTGAGCGTGGTCATGCCGTCATTGTGACGGCCGCGCCGCACGGTGTCAGGGTTTCGCCGTCGGGCTCGCCGTCGGTCTCGCCGTCACCGAGGGGTCCGCCGGCCGTCGTACGTCTGCGCGTGCAGCGCCCGCCGCATCAGCTCCGCCAGGTGCAGCGCCCGGCGGCCCTCGGCGAGTTGGGCGATCTGGGTGCGGCAGCTGAAGCCGTCCGCGAGGACCACGGTGTCCGGCCCGGCGGCGCGCAGCTCGGGTAGCAGGACGCGCTCGGCGATCGCCACCGAGACCTCGTAGTGGCCGCGTTCGAAGCCGAAGTTGCCCGCCAGCCCGCAGCAACCCGAGTCCAGCACCCGGTTGTTGACGCCCATCCGCCGCTCCACCCGGCGGTCCGCCGCGCTGCCGAGCACCGCGTGCTGGTGGCAGTGGGTCTGGGTGACGGCGTCCACCGGCAGCTGCGGCAGCGGCGCGTCGGGCGCGTACTCGTCGATGAACTCGGCGAACGTACGGGTCCGTTCGGCCAGCGGGCGGCCCTCGGGGCCGAGCAGGCGCGGCACCTCCTCGCGCAGCGTCGCGGTGCAGCTCGGGTCGAGTCCGACGACGGGTGTGCCGGCGGGCAGACCGGTGGCGGCGAGCGCGGCCAGGCTGCGCCGCATCACCCGGCGGGCGCCGGGGAGTTGGCCGGTGGAGTACCAGGTCAGGCCGCAGCAGACCGGTCCTGCCGGCAGCCGGACGTCGAAGCCCAGGTGCTCCAGCACCTCGACGGCGGCGCGCAGCACCTCCGGCTGCAGGTGGTTGGCGAAGGTGTCCGGCCAGAGCAGCACGGGCGGCGCACCCGCCGGGGCCGGTCCGGCGGCGGCGCGGTGGCGCCGGTACCAGCGGGTGAAGGTCTCCGGCGGCAGGACCGGCAGCACCCGGCGCGGGTCGATCCCGGCGAGCCGCTTGAGCGCCCCGGCGGCGGGTGAGCGGGCGAGGGTGTTGGCCACGGCGGGCGCCAGGGCGGGTGCCAGGGACGTGCCGCGCAGCCAGAGCGGCAGCCGGCCCAGCGCGTAGTGCGCGGCGGGCCGCGGCCGGTGCCGGTAGTGCTGGTACAGGAACTCGGTCCGGTAGGTGGCCATGTCGACGTGGACCGGGCAGTCGCTCGCGCAGCCCTTGCAGCCGAGGCAGAGGTCCAGTGCCTCGCGGACCTCCGCCGAGCGCCAGCCGTCCGCGATCGCACCGCCGAACGGGCCGCCGCCGCGCAGCATTTCGGCGAGCAGCCGGGCCCGGCCGCGGGTGGAGTGCCGTTCCTCGCCGGTGGCCATGTAGCTGGGGCACATCACCCCGGTGCTCGTATCGACGCACTTGGCGACGCCCACGCAGCGGCGCACCGCCTTGGCGAGGCTGCCGCCGTCCTGCTCGTACGGCAGGGCGAGCGGCAGCGTCGGCGCCGGCCCGGTGAACCGCAGGTCGGTGTCGAGCGGGCGCGGGTCGACCAGGTTGCCGGGGTTGAGCAGCCGCTCGGGGTCCCAGATCCGCTTGAACTCCCGGAACAGGTCGATGACTTCGGCCGGGTACATGCGTGGAAGCAGTTCGGCGCGGGCCTGGCCGTCGCCGTGCTCGCCGGAGAGCGAACCCCCGTGCGAGACCACCAGATCGGCGGCCTGCTCCAGGAACTCCCGGAACACCAGCACCCCGTGGGGCTGGGCGAGCGGGAAGTCGATCCGCAGGTGGACGCAGCCCTCGCCGAAGTGCCCGTACGGGACGCCGCGCAGGCTGTGCCGGCGCAGCAGGGCGCGCAGCTCGCGGAGGTAGTCGCCGAGCCGCTCCGGCGGGACGGCGGAGTCCTCCCAGCCGGGCCACGCCTCACCGCCCCCGGGCAACCGGGTGACGGTGCCGGCGCCCGCCTCCCGCACGCCCCACAGCTGGCGCTGCTCGGCCGGGTCGGTCACCACGGCGGCGTTGGCGGTGCGTTCGCGCCGGACGGCGTCGGCGAGCCGGTGGGCCGCGTCCAGCGCCTCGGCGGGGGTGGCGCCGCCGGCCTCCAGGAAGAGCCAGCAGGCGCCGTCGGGCAGCCGGTCCAGGGCGGGCGGGCGCGGACCGGCGGCGAGCAGCGCGGCGAGCAGGTCGGCGGCCATGCCCTCGACGGTGAGCGGGCCGAGCGGCAGCAGGGCGGGGACGGCGTCGGCGGCGGCCGTCTCGTCCGGGTAGCCGGCCACCACCAGGGCGCGCGCGGGCGGGTCCTCGACCAGCTTGACGGTGGCGCCGAGCAGCAGGGCGCAGGTGCCCTCGGTGCCGGTGAGCGCCCGGGCCAGGTGGTGGCCGCGTTCGGGGAGCAGCGCGTCCAGCGGGTAGCCGGAGACCCGGCGCGGCAGCGCGGGCATGCCCCGGCGGATGACGGACAGGTTCCGGTCGGTGAACTCCTGGAGCCGGTGGTGGAGTTGGCCGACGCGTCCGGGCAGGGCGGCGAGCGCGGCGCGTTCGTCCGGGCCGAGCGGGCCGCCGACGGTCAGCTCGGTGCCGTCGGCGAGCAGCAGGTCCAGCGACTCGACGTTGTCGGCGGTCCGGCCCCAGGCCACCGAGTGCGCGCCGCAGGAGTCGTTGCCGATCATGCCGCCGAGGGTGCAGCGGCTGTGCGTGGACGGGTCCGGCCCGAAGCGCAGCCCGTACGGTCGCGCGGCGCGCTGCAGGTCGTCCAGCACGGCGCCGGGCTCGACCCGTGCGGTGCGGCGCTCCGGGTCCACGCCGAGGACGGCGCCGAGGTGGCGGCGGAAGTCGAGCACCACCGCGCCGGGGCCGATCGCCTGCCCGCCGATGCTCGTCCCGGCGCCGCGCGCCACCACCGGCACCTCGTAGCGACGGCACAGCGCGAGCGCGGTCCGCACGTCGTCCAGGTCGGCGGGCTTGACCACGCCGAGCGGCAGCTGGCGGTAGTTGGAGGCGTCGTGGCTGTAGGCGGTGCGCTCGGCGGCGCCGAAGCGGACGTCGCCGCGCAGTACGGCGGACAGCTCGCGGGCCAGGTCGGTGCCGGGCGCGGTGTCGGGGCGGCTCACGGGCGGGTCCTCCCGGGCGGTGAACGCTGAGCGGTGCGGCGGTGCGGCGGTGCGGCTTCGTGACTGTGCCGATCATCGCAGCCGCGAACGGCGGGCGGTACCGGGAAAGGGCTGGCCGGGCACCCGGGGCGTCTGGCAGTGTCCTTTCCATGATCACCGACCCTCACGAAGCCCCCCACCCCTTCCTCGCCCACCTGCCGGTCGGCGAGCGGCTGCCGATACCCGAGGACGCCGCGCCGTCCTGGTCGATCTTCCCGTACGAGCCCTCCGAGGGCGGCGAGCTGCGGGCGCGGACGCTGGACGCCCCCGAGCTGCCCGAACCGCCCCGGCACGGCGAGGCGGGGCCGGCGGAGTGCGGTGAGTGCGGCCGCACGGACGAGGACTTCGTCTGGACCGACGAGCACTGGCGGCTGCGCGCCTACGGCGAGCCGCACGGCCTGCCCGCCGTGCTGCTGCTCAACCCGCGCGGCCACCACGACCTGCTCGACCTCCCGCCGGCCCGGGCCGCCGAGCTCGGCCCGGTGCTCCAGCGCGTGGAGCGGGCGATCCTCGGACTCGGCGGCATCGGCCGGGTCCACGTGAGCCGCTGGGGCGACGGCGCGGCCCACCTGCACCTGTGGCTGATCGCCCGACCCGAGGGCCAGCGGCAGCTGGTCGGCTCCACCCTGCCGCTGTGGATGGACCTCCTGCCGCCGCTGCCGGACGACGTCCGCGCCGACAGCCTGCGCCGGATCGCCGCGGCCCTCGCCGCCGACGGCGGCACCGCGCACCGCTGACCACCCGGTCCGCGGCGCCGTTGTCGGAGGCGTCTGCTGGAATTCGGCCATGAGTGTGCATGACGTCGCCCGACGGCTGCCGGCCGTTCCCGCCCTGCGCGACCTCTGCCGCGCGCTGGCCGCGGCGGAGGCCGCGCTCGCGCCCGACGACCCGTACCGCCGGCACGGCTTCGCCGCCGACGGGGCGCCGGGCCGCGAGGTCGCCTGGATGGACAACGGTGCGGGGGATTCCTACACGATCGTCTTCACGGCCGACGGCGCGATGGCCCTGGGCTTCGACCACGAGTCGCCGCTGAGCCCGCACGCGGGGGACGGCACGGTGTGGCCGGGCGTGCTCGACGCGGTGCCGGAGGTGTTCCGCCCCCTGCTCGGGGAGGTGGCCGACGGCGACGTGCCCGATGTGACGGTCTGCCTGTGGCGGGAGGCCGGCGACGACCGGTGGCGCACCGGGGACGTCCGCTTCGACCCCGCCGACGGCGAGGACCCGGACGGCGCCGGCCACCTGTTCCGGCTGCTGCTCGACGGCACCCCGGAGGCCTTCCGCGACTGGGCCGAGGCGTACTACGAGCGGCCGGTGGACCTCGACGCCGTCCGCCTGGAGTACCGCGGGCCGCGGTGACGGCCGGGGCCGATCCACCACACACCCCCCTACCGGGCGTCAGCGGCGGCGGGCGGCTCCGGTGAGGGTGCCGGCGGCGATGTGGGAGAGCTTGGCGACCTCGAACGCCGGGTAGGCACCGCCCGCCAGCAGGGAGAACTTGACGCCCTCGCGGCCGCCCGGGCGGCGGTGGCCGGGGGGCTGGAAGCGGCGGTGGTGCTCGGCCGCCCGGTGGAAGAACTGCGGGCGCTCGGCGCGGGCGACGCAGCCGGCCAGCTCGAAGACGAACAGGTAGTGCCGGATCATCCGGGTGAACAGCGCATCCCGGACGGCGTCCGGGGAGCCCAGGACGTCCAGCAGCGCGAAGGTCCGCTCGTACTGCTCGAAGACGTCGAAGCTGCTGTCGCCCGGGGAGCCGGTCGGGTGGACGGTCTCCCGGCGGCGCAGCTGCACGCAGGCGCGCGGCAGGACGGCGATCCGGCCGGCCGTCAGCATCGCCCGGTGCACCGGCGGGATCTCCTCGTAGCGGCCGTCGGGGAAGGTGAGGCCCTGCTGGTGCCAGTGCGCGCGGCCGACCAGGCGGTCCCAGATCAGCGCGGGCGCGCCCAGCAGCTCGGGGTGCTCCAGCGGGCCGAAGACCTCGGGTCCGGCCTCGGCGAGCAGCGCCTCGGCGGCGCCGGGCCAGTCGCGCCCGGCGTGCTGCCGGGTGTGGCCGAAGAGCAGCAGGTCGACCGGCCCGGTCACGGCCATCCGGTCGGCGAAGGAGCGCAGGGCGTCGCGGGCGAGCAGGTGGTCGGCGTCGAGGAAGAGCAGGTACTCGCCCCGGGCGTGGCCGGCGCCCGCGTTGCGGCTGACGCCGACGCCGACGGCCGCGTCCAGGCGCAGTACGGAGACCTGGGGGTGGCGGGCGGCGTAGCGCTCGGCGAGCTGCGCCGGGCACTCGGGGGAGCGGTCGACGACCACCAGCACCTCGAAGTCGCGGAAGGACTGGGCGAGCAGCGAGTCCAGGCAGTCCGCCAGCTGTTTCTGCTGGTCATAGGCGGGGATCACGACGCTGATCAGGGGTGAGGGCATGACGCGGGAGCGTAGGAGCGCCTGCGGACGGTCGCAAAGCCCTGACGGTCCGTAGGTCGGGCAATACCCATCAAATCGTACGGACGTACGCCATATCTTCACCGGCTGCCCCGGGCGCGTCCACGTCACGACGCACGCCCCGGCGCGCGCCGTCACCGTCGTGCTCGGCGCCTGGAGGGGCTGTTCCAGGGGGCTCGTTCAGACCGCGTGGGCAGCCGCCGTCCGGGCCCCGGAGGGTATCCCGGCCAGGGGGCGGACGTACCGGTCGAGCGGGATCCCGGGCGGCTCCGGCAGCCGGCCGACGTACCGGAAGCCGGCCCGCCGGGCCACGGCAGCCGAGGCGAGGTTCTCCGGGTCGACCCGGATCACGCCCTCGCGCGCGCCCTCCTGCGCGGCGTACCCGCTCACCAGGTGCACCGCCCTGGTCACCAGTCCCCGCCCGCGCCAGGCCGGGTAGAGGCCGTACGCGATGTTGACCTGCCCCGGGCCGAGGCACGGCATCGCGAACCGCAGGTCTATCGTGCCCGCCAGCACCGGCTCCGGACCGGTCCGGATCCCGAACACCCGGGCCGGCCCCCGGTACACCCACTGCGCGGTGCACCGCCGCACGTACTCCTCGACGCCCGCCCGGGTGCTCGGCCCGCCGTTCAGCCACCGCACCAGCAGCGCGTCCTCGCCGGCCAGGTGCGCGTCGATGTCCGCCGGCCCGAACGGCGTGAGCGTGACGACCCCGTCGGAGAGCCTCACATGATCCATGGCCCCACTCTTCCGCCCGGGGGCCTCCGGGACCATCAGGATTTCGGCCAGGAACGCCCCGGGCCCGCAGGCCGGTGGCCTGCGGGCCCGGGGGGCGAAGGGGTGGCTCAGTACCAGTGGTGGGACTGCCAGAACGCCCACGCGCCGCACGGGCTGCCGTAGCGGGAGTTCATGTAGTTCAGGCCCCACTTGATCTGGGTGGCCGGGTTGGTGCGCCAGTCGGCGCCGGCCGAGGCCATCTTGGAGCCGGGCAGCGCCTGGACCAGGCCGTACGCACCCGAGGAGGCGTTGGTGGCGGTGACGTTCCAGCTGCTCTCGCGGGACACGATGTTGTTGAAGCACTGGAGCTGGCCGGCCGGGACGATCTGGGCGGCGATCTCGCGCGGGCTGCCGGAGTAGGACGGCTTGCTGTTCAGGGCGGAGCGCTCCTGCGAGCGGGAGGCGGCGGCCTCGGCGTCGGCCCTGGCCTTCGCGTCCGCCTGGGCCTTCGCCTGGGCCTCGGCCTGCGCCTGCGCGGCGGCCTGTGCCTGGGCGGCGGCGTCCGCCTCGGCCTGGGCCTGCGCGGCGGTGGCCGCGGCCTGGGCGTCGGCCTGCGCCTGCGCCTGCGCCTGCGCCTGTGCCTGGGCCTGCGCCTGTGCCTGTGCCTGCGCCGCGGCGGCCTCCGCGTCCGCCGAGGTGTCGCCGGCGGTGCCGACCACCGCGGCGGCGGGGGCCTCGGCGACCGCGGTCCCGCTGTCCGGGATGGCGAGGGCGGCGGTGGCCGCGCTCGCCACCACCAGGGTGGTGATGCCGGTGATCAGCGAGTTGCGGCGGGCATGGCTGAGCTGCATGGAGCGGACGATCCTTTTCCGTCGGGGTGCCGTCGGGGTGCCGTCGGCACCCCGGTGGCCGTCGGGGCGTGCCGGCCCCGGGCGGGGCGGTGGCACGGCGCCGGGCATCGCGCGGGACCGGCTCGGGGGAGCGGCCCGCGGCGGCGTACGGGACGGCCGCGGCGCGTGCCCCGGTGCGGACGGTGGGGCGGGAGGGGACGCGCGGCGGGGGGACCGGCCGCGCTGCCCGGCGACGGGCCATTCTTGGCAGAGCCCGGCACGGGCGGCAAAGCCGTCTGCTACGACGGACGGTAGTGGAGCGAGCGACCGGAACGGCGAAGCGCCCGGCCGACGGCGGGCGCTTCATGGTGATTTGTCCGTTTTGCTGAACCGATGGGCGGATCCCGGAGATCGCCCGCGAACGAGTGGTCCGAACCGGCCCGCCGCCTGCGTCGTTCAGGCCCGGTGCCGTCAGGCCGTCCGTGCCGCCGTACGCCGGGGGGTGCCCCGCGCCCGCTCGGCGGAGCCCCGCCGGGCGGGCGTCCACTATCGACGGCAGTAGACGGCCCGGCCCCTGTGGGAGGCCTCACACGCGGGCCGGGCCCGATCGGACGCGGAGTGACGGGCCGCTCACGCGCTCCGGTACGGGTTCGGCTCCACCGGTCGCGCGGCGGCGGCGTACGGGTTGCCCGCCACCGGCCGCCGCACCTCGTACTCCGGCAGCTCCGGCACGGCCGCCGCGTCCCGCGGCTCGTCGCCGTCCTCGGCCGGGGGCCGCGTCTCCTCCACCGGCACCAGGTCGCGGGCCAGCAGGGTGGCACCGGCCACCGCGCCCGGCATGGCGATCACCGTCACCAGCGGGATCAGGAAGCCCAGCGCCAGCGGCACGCCGAAGCCGAGGGCCAGCCCCAGCCGCCCGCGCAGCAGCCGCAGCCGCTCGCGCTGCGCCACCCCGCGCCGCTGCAGCGCGACCGAGGTCAGCTCCAGGGAGAGGAAGAAGCCGGAGACCGCGAAGCCCAGCACCGGCACCACGGTCTGCCCGACCACCGGGATGAACCCGGCCGCGAACAGCAGCACGCCGAAGCCGCCGGCCCGCACCAGGACGAAGAGGCTGTCCCGCGCCGCCACCACCAGCTCGCGCCAGAGCGGTACCTCCGGCGGGGCGGGCGCGCCGCCCTCGGTCTCGTCGACCCGCGCGCACAGCGCCTCGTAGAACGGCTGGCCGACCAGCAGCGTGACCGCGGTGAAGGTGAGCACGGACAGCAGCAGCCCGCCGACGAAGACCAGCGCGGCGAGCGTGGTGCGCAGCAGGCCCTGCGAGAGCGAGGACCAGGAGTCGGCGAACGGGGTGGCCCACGCGGCGATGTCCCCGGCCCAGCCGCCGAGGAGGAACAGCGCCACCACGTAGCCGGCCAGCGTGATCAGCGCCGGGATCATCCCGAACGCCCACCAGCGGCCGTGCCGCGCCACCCACCTCTGGCCCTTGGCCAGATACCCCATCCCCGCCGCAAGATCTCGCATGAGGGGAAAGGGTAGGGGCTGCGGCATCCCCGGATCATGTCCGGCCCGTCACGGAACGGCACCGGAAGGGGCGGGGCGGGGAACCGGGGCGGCGCCGGGGGGAACGGGCCGGGCCCGGGAGCCTCCGCAACGGCTCCCGGGCCCGGTCCCCGCGGACGGTGTCGCGCGCCGGCTCAGGATGCCGACGCCACCGCCGCGGCCCGCCGCCGGCGGCCCACCACGGCCGACGCCGCCAGCACGATGCCCGCGGCGACCAGCGACAGGTACATCTGCTTCCGACCGTCGGCGTCGGTGAACATGTACGACACCACGAACCCGATCATGCCGATCGCGGTCCAGGTGAGGTACGGGTACAGCCACATCCGGACGGTCAGCCGCTCCGGGCACTCGCGCTCGATGATCCGGCGCATCCGGAGCTGGGAGAAGCAGATCACGAGCCACACGAAGAGCGCCACCGCGCCGGACGAGTTCAGCAGGAAGGCGAAGACGGTGTCGGGCGAGGTGTAGTTGAAGAACACCGCCACGAAGCCGAACACCACCGAGGAGAGGATCGCCACCCGCGGCACGCCGCGCTTGGTCACCGTCGCGAAGGCCTTCGGCGCGTCGCCGCGCTGCCCCAGCGAGAAGGCCATCCGGGAGGCGGTGTACATGCCCGAGTTGAGGCAGGACAGCACGGCCGTCAGCACGATCACGTCCATCACCCGGCCGGCGCCCGGGATGCCCACGTGCTCCAGCACCGCGACGTAGGGGCTGCCCTTGACGGCGGCGGAGTCCCACGGCAGCAGGGTCACCACAAGCAGGATCGAGCCGAGGTAGAAGATCCCGATCCGCCAGATGACGCTGTTGGTCGCCTTGCTGACCGCCTTCTCCGGGTCCTCCGACTCACCGGCGGCCAGGGTGACGATCTCGCTGCCCATGAAGGCGAAGACCACGGTCAGCATGCCGGTGAACACCGCGCCCACCCCGTGCGGCAGGAAGCCGCCGTGGCCGGTCAGATTGGAGGCGCCGACCGCGTGGGTGCCGGGCAGCAGGCCGAACACGGCCAGCGTGCCGATCACCAGGAAGGCGGCGATCGCCACCACCTTGATCCCGGCGAACCAGAACTCGAACTCGCCGTAGGAGGCGACCGAGCCCAGGTTGGTCGCGGTCAGCACGGCCATCACGATCAGTGCGAACGCCCACTGCGGCACGCCCGGCATCCAGTTGTTGAGGATCTTCGCGCCGGCGGTGGCCTCGACGGCCAGCACCACCACCCAGAAGAACCAGTACAGCCAGCCGATGGTGAACCCGGCCCAGCGGCCCAGTGCCCGGTCCGCGTACGCCGAGAAGGAGCCGCTCTGCGGGTCGGCCGCGGCCATCTCGCCGAGCATCCGCATCACCAGGACGACCAGCACACCGGCCAGCGCGTAGGAGAGCAGGATGCCGGGGCCGGTGGCGGCGATGCCCGCGCCGGAACCGACGAAGAGGCCCGCGCCGATCACGCCGCCGATGGCGATCATCGACAGGTGCCGGTTCTTGAGCCCGGCCTTGAGATGGCCGTCGCCGCCGTGGCCGTGCCCGGAGACGGAGGAGCCGGCCGGTGAGGATCCGGCCCGGGTGGTGATGTCCGCACGCATCGTGAGGGTGCCCTGTGCCTTTCCAGCGCGGCCTGACCCTCGGCTCGAACGCCGGAGGGTGGGGGACGGATCCGCGCATTGCGGTGCAACCTAACCGCTGCCTCCGGCTATCGGAACAAGGCGCCGCCAAGTGTCCGTTCAGCGGACGTAATAGGCCAGGTCAGCGCAGGTGCGAAAAGCTGGCGGAAAGCTCAAATCTGACGCAGCGCCAGCAGGTTGGGGCCCTCCGGCGGGGTTTGTCAGGCGGCCGTCCATACTTTTCGCGTGATGATCGTCCTTATGGTGCTCGGCGCCCTCCTCGTCCTCGCCCTGTTGACCCTCGTCCACTGGTACCTCTGGCGCCGGCTGGTGCGCGACGTCTCGGCGCCGGGCGGGCTCTGGCGCCGGGCCGGGACGGTACTCGCCGTCCTGCTGCCGTTGCTCTCGGTCGGCGCGCTGATCGGCGGGAAGGCGTTCCCGATGGCGGTCGAACGCTGGTTCGCCTGGCCGGGCTACCTGTGGCTGCCGGTGCTGCTCTACCTGCTGATCGCGCTCGGCCTCGGCGAACTGCTGCGGCCGCTGCTGCTGCGGCTGCCGACCCGGCGTGCCGTACCGGCCGGGGCGGCCGTGAAGACCCCGGACGCCGCCGATGCCGCGGAGGGTGCGGAGGCCCCGGAGGTCGCCGAAGCGGCTCCGGCGCCGGAGGGTGACGGTCCGTCAAGGCCCGTCGCCCCCTCTCCGGAGCGGCGGCTGTTCGTCGCCCGGGCGGTCGCGATCGGCGCCTCCGGCGCGGCGGCGGCCGTGGTCGGCACCGGCACCTACGGGGTGCTGCGCGGACCCCGGCTCAAGCAGGTGACCGTCCCGCTCGCCAAACTGCCGGCCCGCGCCCACGGGTACCGGATCGCCGTCGTCAGCGACATCCACCTCGGCCCGATCCTCGGCCGCGCCCACACCCAGCGGATCGTGGACACCATCAACGCCGCGCAGCCCGACCTGATCACCGTCGTGGGCGACCTGGTCGACGGCACGGTGCCAGAACTCGGCCGCGACGCCGAACCGTTGGCGCAGCTGCGGGCCCGCGACGGGGCGTACTTCGTGACCGGCAACCACGAGTACATCTCCGGCGCGGCGCCCTGGGTGGACTTCGTCCGCGAGCTGGGCGTCCACCCGCTGCGCAACGCCCGGGTGGAGCTGGACGGCTTCGACCTCGCCGGCGTCAACGACATCGCCGGGACGCGGGAGGGCGACGGCCCCGACTTCGGCAGGGCGCTCGGCGACCGCGACCCGGCCCGTACCGCCGTCCTGCTCTCGCACCAGCCGGTCACCATCCACGACGCGGTCCGGCACGGCGTCGACCTCCAGCTCTCCGGTCACACCCACGGCGGGCAGCTCTGGCCGGGCAACCTGATCGCGAAGCTGCCCAACCCCACGGTCGCCGGGCTGGAGCGCTACGGCGACACCCAGCTCTACGTGACGCGCGGCGCCGGGGCCTGGGGGCCGCCCGTCCGGGTCGGCGCGCCGTCCGACATCACCATCGTCACGCTGGCCTCGCTCCGGGCCTGACACACTCCTGGGCCTCGGTGACCCCCAGCAGGACGATCCGCCGCGCGTCCGCCGGCCGCCCGGTGAGCCGGGCGGCCAGGATCGCCGGGATGTCGTCCTCCCGCGAGTACCCGGGCAGCACGGTGACCTCGGCCTGCCGCACCTCCGCCGTGCCGGCGAGCGCGTACCGCACCCGGTACGTCGTCGCGGCCGGCGGCGGGGCCGATCCGGCGCTCCGTGCCATCCGCCCACCTCCGTCCCCGCCCCCGCGCTCCCACCTGAGCCCCGTCGTCCATTGTCCGCCGGACCGGCCCGCGAAGGCCGCCCCGGCGGGCATCCTGTGGCCGAACGGGGCAAACCCGGGCAGAGTGGAATCCTCCGGGGCCGGGCGCCCCGGTCAGCGCGAACCGCCGGGACGGCTCCGGGAAGGAGCGACCCCATGCAGACCACCTGGAAGGGGACGATCAGCTTCGGCCTGGTCTCCATCCCCGTCCACCTGTACTCCGCGACGAAGGAGCACGACGTCCCCCTGCACCAGGTGCACGCCAGGGACGGCGGCCGGGTACGCATGAAGCGGTACTGCGAGCAGGAGGAGAAGGAGGTCCCGTACACGGAGATCGCCAAGGGCTACGAGTCGCCGGACGGCCGGACCGTCACCCTCACCGACGAGGACCTCGCGGACCTCCCGCTGCCCAGCAAGAAGATCATCGACGTGCTGGCCTTCGTCGACGAGGGCGAGATCGACCCGCTGATGTTCTCCAAGGCCTACTACGTCGGCGTCGCCGACAAGGCCGCCGCCAAGCCCTACGCGCTGCTGCGCGACGCCCTCGTCGAGTCCGGGCAGATCGCCGTCACCAAGATCGCGCTGCGCACCCGGGAGTCCCCGGCGGTGCTGCGGGTGCACGACGGCACCCTGGTGCTCCAGACCTGCATCTGGCCCGACGAGGTCCGCCCGGCGGCCGGCATCGCGCCCGAGGAGCGCGTCACCGTGCGGCCGCAGGAGCTGAAGATGGCGCGCTCGCTGATGGAGACGCTGTCCGAGGACTTCGACCTCGACCAGTTGCACGACGACTACCAGCAGGCGCTCCAGCAGGTGATCGAGGCGCGGCTGCAGGGCGTCGAGGTGCCGCACGAGGAGGAGGCGGGGGCGGCGCCGGACAACGTCATCGACCTCATGGAGGCGCTGCGCAGCAGCCTGCGGCAGGCCAAGGACGCCCACCCGGGCCGCACCCGCGCCGAGGAGCCGGAGGACGCCGCGGCGGCGGAGGCGTCGGCGGAGACGGCGCCCGCCCCGCGCAAGCGCGCCGGGGCGAAGAAGACCACGTCGGCGAAGAAGGCCACGTCGGCGAAGAAGGCCACGACGGCCGAGAAGACCACCGAGGCCGCCGCGAAGAAGACCACGACCCGGAAGTCCGCCACTCCCCGGAAGGCCTCGTGACCTCGGAAGGCCCCGTGACCTCCCCTGACGCCCCCGGAGGCGATGCCCGATGGATCTCATCACCTACAAGGCCCTGGACACCGGCCCCGACGCGCCGGAGCACCCGAGCCGGGCGCACCGGGCCCTGCACTGGCTGTGCAGTCTCAGTCCGACGGCCGTCGTCTTCATGGTCGGCCTCTCGCTCGGCCTCGGCGCCGTCGCCTCCCAGGTGGTCTGGCTGCCGATGCTGGTGATCTTCAGCATCGTCTGGGGCGCCACCCTGCTCGCCCTGGCCGGCATGTTCGTGCGCTGGCGGACGTCCCTCCCGACCCGACACCGGGTGGCCGTCTGACCCCACCCGCAGCCGGTGTCCCCGGTCCGTGCCGAACGGCCGGGGACACCGTCGCGTGGTCAGCCCTTGAACAGGTTGTGGCCGACGTCCGAGGGGACGATCTCCTTCACCGGGGTGCTGTCCTCGCCGGGGACCGCCTCGCCCGGGACCGGCTCGTCGCTCTCGCGGTGCAGCAGCACCACCCCGTCCTCGGCCCAGACCTGCCGGTAGCCGTGGGCGAGCAGCAGCTCGATCCGGTCGGCCTGCTCGTCCGAGGTCTGGAACGGGAAGGTCCGGGTGTCGGAGCGGATCAGGACGTAGTCGCGTCCGCGCGGTGTGGCGTCCACCAGGACGACGTCGGTGCGGCCGACCAGCCGGGGCACCACCTGGTTGTCGGCCTCCACCAGCGCGCCGTCCGGGATCTGTTCGGCGCCCCGGACCAGGGCGGCGTTGCTCGCCGACGGCCGCCAGGAACTCGGCGTGAGCAGGCTGAGCCCGCCCAGCAGCAGGCTGCACACCAGCGAGCCCGCCACCACCACACCGCCCAGGCCGTAGGCGGCGCGGCGGTGCGTCCCGCCCCGGGCGTACAGGCGGCCGAGCACCTCCAGAGAGGCGGTGAGCAGCACCGGCCAGAGCAGGGCGTCGTAGTGGTGGGCGATCGACCAGTGGTTGGGGTTGTCGGAGAGCACGCGCTCGGCGAGCAGCGGCAGCAGGCAGAGCGTGGTCGCGGAGCGCAGCGGCAGCAGCAGCAGGGTGCCGAACAGCCAGAGCAGCAGCAACGGCTTGATGGTGGCGTTGGTGGCGACCTCGAAGAGCAGCAGCGGGTCGCGGAGCAGGTTGCCGAACGCGGTCCCGGCGTCCGGGCCGATCGGGCCGTACACCCAGTAGTAGTCCGGCTGTCCGCCCATCGCGGGGATCAGCCAGCCGATCGCCAGCGCGGAGGCCAGCGGGCCGCCGACCAGCAGACCGGCGCCGTAGGCGAGGCCGCGGCGGTCCCCGGCCCGCTCGCCCTGCCGGTCGCCGCGCGGGCGGCTGCGCCAGAGCAGGACGAGGCCGTGGACGCCGACCAGCAGGCCGAGGTCCTCCTTGGTGAGGCAGAGCAGGGCGGCGGCGAGGGCGGCGGTGCCGTAGCGGCGGGCCAGGCCGCGTTCGAGCATCAACAGGGTCAGCGGGACGGCGAAGGCGACCTCGTGGAAGCCTCCGCGCCCGGCGGCCAGCAGCGGCCAGCCGAGGCCGTAGGCCAGGCCGGCCAGGTCGGCGACCAGGCGGACGGCGCGGGTGTGCGCGGCCTCGCCCTCCCCGGCCCCGCCCGCTCCGGCGCCGCCCTCCGTGCTCTCCCCGGTCGCCCCGGTGCCGCCGGCCGGGCGGGGGAAGCAGTGCACCGCGATCCGGCGGATCAGCGGTACGCCGGCGGCGAGCAGTAACGCCTGGCCGAGGATCAGCGTGCGCGGGTCCTCCCAGAGCCAGTACAGCGGGGCGAGCGCGGCCAGGATCGGCGAGAAGTGGTCGCCCAGCAGCGAGAAGCCCGGCGGGAACTCGTGGTGGTAGCTCTTGACCGGGGAGATCGGCAGGCCGAAGTCCGCGTATCCGGCCACGCCCTGGTGGAAGATCCCGAGGTCGAAGCCGCCGAGCAGGACCGCCGACCACTGCTGGAGTCCGCAGGCCGCGGTCACGGCGAAGCAGAGCAGGGTCAGCACGGCGGTCCGGCGCCCGGTGAGCGGGCCGGTGCTGCCGGGCGTGGACGGACGGACGGCGCGCGGCAGCAGCGGCCGGTTCGCGCGGGTGGACGGGCTGAGCCCGGTTTCGACTGGCACGGGATCCCTGAACTGGTCGGAGACGGGGGCTGGTTCGGAGGCGGGCGGCGGGTCAGCCGGCCTCGGGCGTACCGGGCGCGGGCGTACCGGCTCCGGGTGTACCGGCTCCGGACGTACCGGCTCCGGACGTACCGGCTCCGGACGTACCGGCGTCGGGTGTACCGGGCGCGGGCGCCTCGGCCGCCACCGCGGTGGCGGCGGGCGTGCGCCGCAGCAGGGTGATGCCGTGGTCGCTGCGGACCACCCGGTAGCCGCTGCGCTTGACGGTGGCGATCTCCTCGCGCTCCTTGTCGGGCGACAGTGGCCAGCCCATCGGCTGGTCCTCGTCGACCACGATCCACTCGGCGCTCGACCACTTCTGCGGCCAGCCGAACACGATGACCTCGCAGCGGTTGGTCAGCTGCGGCACCAGCCGGTTGGAGGCGGCGACCCGGGCGTCGTCCGGGACGGTGGCCAGCACCGACCGGGCCGCCTCGACCCGGGCCGGCGTGCGCCACAGGTCGAGGGTGAACAGCTGGCTGAACGCGAACCCGGGCAGCAGCGCGAGGGTGATCACCGCGCTGACCGGCGGCGCGGCCCGGGCGAGCCACCTGGGCAGCACGCCGTCCCGTTCCCGCGCCTTCACCAGGACGTCCACGAAGGCCGCGAAGACGATCGGCATCAGCACCGCGCTGTAGTGGTAACTGGTTCCCCAGTAGGCCGGGTTGTTGGAGAGCAGCCGCCAGCCGAGGGTGGGCAGCGCGACGATCATCAGCGGCGAACGGGCGGCCAGCAGGAGGGTCGGCGCGAGCAGCAGCAGGACGGTGGTGACCTTCTCGCCCGGGGTGATCAGGTCGAGCGGCAGGGTGAGCAGGTTGCGGCCGCCCGAGCCGCCGCTCAGGTTGTCCCAGTACGCGAAGCTGCCCCCGGGGCTCATCGCCGGCAGCAGCACCAGGAGTTCGAGCAGCGAGGCGCCGATGCCGAACAGCACGGTGGCCGCGCCGACCCGGCGGTCGCCGCGCCACAGGATGTAGGCGCCGACGGCGGCCACGGTGATGCCGAGGTCCTCCTTGACCAGCACCAGCGGCGCGGACCAGAGGGCGGCGGCGAGCCAGCGCCGCTCGCCGAGCGCGCAGACCGCGAAGGCGATCAGCGGCACCGCGAAGGTGATCTCGTGGAAGTCGAACCCGAGCGCCGAGGCGAGCCCCCAGGAGAACCCGTAGCCGAGGCCGGCGGCCAGCGCGACGGCCGTCCCGGCGCCGCGCAGCGCCCAGCGGCAGATCGGTACGGCGGCGACGGCCACCAGGGCGGACTGCGCCAGCAGCAGGGTCTTGGCCGAGGGCCAGATCCAGTAGAACGGGGCGAGGGCGGCGAGGACGGGGGAGAAGTGATCACCCAGCAGATTGAAGCCGGGGCCCTTGAGTTCGACGATCGGGCCGCGGCCCTCGGCGTAGCCGCGCACGCCCTGTTCGAAGATTCCGAGGTCGTACCCGCTGGTGAGCAGCAGGTCGTGGCGGCGGACGGTGAAGAACGCGTAAACCAGGAACAGCGTCAGGGCGACCGCCCAGGGAATGACCCGCACCCGCCGATCGGCGGGGGATAACACGACCGACGGTTCGTCACCCTCCGTCCTACGGTGGAGTGCTGATGTGAGTGTACTAATTGTCACTGAACATCCCCGTCGTTCCGGGTGCGAGTGGTCTTGCGGCCGATTCTGGTCGGCGGTCCGGGGCGGCGGGCTGGTTCGGCCGTGAGCGAACGCCGCCGGGCACAGGCCCCTGGCCGGGCACCGTAGCATGGTGATGCCCTCCCCGGCGATTGAGGCGTCGGGGAGGGCAGTTCCTGGTCGACGAAAGTGCAGTTCAGGGATGATGAGCAGTCACATCATTGACATGAACCGACGATTCTTCGACCTGATGGACGATCAGCGCCACTGCTGGTACGAGCCGCCGTTGCCGCTCAGGGTGTAGACGTTCCCGTTGGCGTTGCTGTCCAGGAACAGGCCGGTGGCCAGGTTCTGGTAGGTGCTGCCGTAGGGGGCCGCCCGCTTCACCCACTTCTGGTAGCTGCCGCCGTTGCCGCCCAGGGTGTAGACGTTGCCGTTGGCGTTGCTGTCCAGGAACAGGCCGGTGGCCTTGTTCTGCAGGGTGAAGGTGTTGTTGCCCAGGTTGTTGGCGTACCAGCGCTGGTACGAGCCGCCGTTGGCGGGGAGCGTGTAGACGTTGCCGTTGGCGTTGCTGTCCAGCAGGCGGCTGGTGGCGACGTTCTGGAGGGTGATCTCGGTGGCGGCGGCCGCCGGGGTGGCGGCCAGGACGGTCGTGCCGCCGGCCAGGACGGCCGCCGAGGCGGCGAGGGCAGCGGCGCGCTTGAGGAGCTTCATCGCGTTTCCTTCCCGTGATGACCGACCCCTCCGGCCGGTCGTCCCAGAAGGTATCCGGAAATGCGCGGCCGTCGAGTTCTCGCCGTTCTTGATGCACCCGCGTTCGGCCATTCGGAATGAAGCAGCTCAGCATTTATGCATATGAGAAGTATTTTCTCGTCAGTTTGTCAACGAAGGGAGTTTTGTGGACGGCAGGTCCACGGGATGTGAAGGGTGGCCTCCTCCGCTGGCCATGCCGGTCGTCAGGGAATCGGACAAAACGGAGAAATATGCTGTCCGGAAACTTGGCCGGATCCGGTCGGGGCGCACGCGCCCCGACCGGGGGCGCGGACGGCGCGGACTACGCCACCCAGACCGTGGTGATGTTGCAGAACTCCCGGATGCCGTGTCCGGACAGTTCCCGGCCGAATCCGGAGCGCTTGACCCCGCCGAACGGCAGGGCCGGGTGCGAGGCCGTCATGCCGTTGAAGAACACCCCGCCCGCCTGGATGTCCCGCACGAACCGGTCCTGCTCGGCCGGGTCCTCCGTCCAGACGTTGGAGCTCAGGCCGAACGGGGTGTCGTTGGCCAGCGCGACCGCGTGGTCCAGATCGTCCGCCCGGTAGACCGTGGCGACCGGGCCGAAGGTCTCCTCGTGGTGGATCCGCATCCCCGGCGTGATGCCGGTCAGCACGGTCGGCTCGTAGAACCACCCGCCGTCCAGGCCCCGCGCGTCCAGGCCCTCCGGGCGGCGCCCGCCGCACTCCACCCCGGCCCCGTGCGCCCGCGCGTCGTCGACCAGTTCGGCCAGGTCGTCCCGCCCCTGCCGGCTGGCCAGCGGACCGACCTGGGTGGCCTCGTCCATCGGGTCGCCGACCCGCAGCGCCCGCATGGCCTCGGTGAACGCGGCGGTGAACCGGTCGTAGACCTCGGTGTGCACGATGAACCGCTTGGCGGCGATGCAGGACTGCCCGTTGTTCTGCGAGCGCGCCGTGACGGCGGTGGCGACGGCGGCGTCCAGGTCCGCGCTCGGCAGGACGACGAACGGGTCGCTGCCGCCCAGCTCCAGCACCGCCTTCTTCACCTCGTCGGCCGCCGTGGCCGCGACCGCCCGGCCGGCCGGCTCGCTGCCGGTGAGCGTCACCGCGGCCACCCGGGGGTCGCGGATCACGCCCTCCACCGCGCCGGAGCCGATCAGCAGGGTCTGGAAACAGCCCTCCGGGAAGCCGGCCCGCCGGAACAGCTCCTCCAGCGCGACCGCCGTGCGCGGCACGTTGGACGCGTGCTTGAGCAGGCCGACGTTGCCGGCCATCAGCGCGGGCGCGGCGAACCGCACGACCTGCCAGAAGGGGAAGTTCCAGGGCATCACCGCCAGGACCACGCCCAGCGGCCGGTACCGCACGTACGCCCGGGCCGCCCCGGAGTCGGCGACGTCGGCCGGCTCCGGGTGCTCGTCGGCGAGCAGCGCCTCGGCGTTCTCGGCGTACCAGCGCATCGCCCTGGCGCACTTGGCGGCCTCGGCGCGGGCCGCGGTGAGCGGCTTGCCCATCTCCTCGGTCATCGTCCGTGCGACGGTCTCCCGCTCCTGGTCGAGCAGGTCGGCGGCGCGGCGCAGCAGGCCGGCGCGCTGGGCGTAGGACGTGGTGCGGTACGTCCGGAAGGCCGCCTCGGCGCGGGCCAGCCGCTGTTCGAGGCCGGCCGCGTCCAGGGGTTCGAAGGTCTCCAGGGTCTCGCCGGTCGCGGGGTTCACGCTTGCGATGGGCATCGCGGCCCTCCCAGGGGTGCGCGGAGTGGGACGTGTCGGTCCTCCCACCCTCGCCCACCGCCCGCGCCGGGGCACCCCGACACCGCCCGGCGTGTCCCGCCGGGCGGTGGTCCGCGGGTTCCTAGTGCGGCAGCGCCTCCGCCCGGACCGCCGCCGTGCGGGCACGGGCGCCGGCCCTGGTCCGGCCGGCGGTGACCAGGCGGTTGGGGAAGCGGTGCAGGTACTCGGCCTCCAGCTGCCCGGTGCGCAGGGTGTGCCGCTTGAGCGCCTCCTCGGAGCCGTACAGGAAGGTCTCGTGCCTGGTCCGGTGCAGCTGCTCCAGCTCGTGCACCAGGGTGTCGTTGTCCAGGGCGTGCGGGGAGATGCCCTCGGGCCTGGTGTGCGGGGCGTCGGGGTGCGGCATGTCCACTCCCTCCTCGGCGGGAACCGGAAACCCCCCGAGTACCCGGTGCCCCGCGAGACCCTCCGGTACGCGTCGAACGGTCTCCGGAATGGACAAGAACTCTTGCACAAGGTCTGTTGCGCAAGGGTTCTTGTGGATATCCTCGCCGTATGACCCAGCCCCACGAACCCGGCGAGCCCACCGAATCCGAAGGCGCGGACGGCGTCCGGCAAGTCGCCGACTCCCGCGTCCTGGCCGCCCTCACCCACCCCGTCCGCCGCCGCCTCCTGGACCTGCTCGCGGTGGACGGCCCCGCCACCGTCGGCCTGCTCGCCGAACGCACCGGCCAGGCCGTCGGCAGCATCAGCCACCACCTCAAGGTGCTGGTCGGCGCCGACCTCGTCGAGGAGGCCCCCGAGCTGGCCCGCGACCGCCGCGAACGCTGGTGGCGCCCGACCGCCGGCACCCCGCGCTGGCGGCGCGCCGACTTCGCCGGCGATCCGGTCGGCGAGGCCGTCGCCGACGCGGCCGGTTCGCTCCAGCTGGAGCGCCAGGCCGCCCTGGTGCGCGGCTGGTCCGCCGCCCGGCACGACTACCCCGAGCCCTGGCGGGAGGGCTGCGCGGTGGCCACCGAGACCTGGCTGCGGCTCACTCCGGAGGAGGCCCGCGAGCTGGCCGGCGAGCTGATCGCGGTGCTGGCCCGGTGGGCCGACCGGCCGGTCCCCGGGGACGGCCGCGCACGGGAGTCGGTCTTCGCCTTCGCCCACAGCGTCCCGGCCCGGCCATGACGGACACCGAGCTGCGGGACGCCCCCCGGTTACCCGCCGGTCTGTTCGCGGACCGCGACTTCCGGCTGCTCTGGGCGGGCGAGACGGTCAGCCGCCTCGGCTCCGCCGTCACCGCCGTCGCGCTGCCGCTGGTCGCGGTGGTCGCATTGGACGCCGGACCGCTCGCGGCCGGCCTGCTGAGCGCCGCGGTCTGGCTGCCCTGGCCGCTGATCGGTCTGCCGGCCGGGGTCTGGATCGACCGGTGGCGCCGGCGCACCGTGCTGGTCCGGGCCAACCTTCTCTCGGCGGTGCTGTACGCCTCGGTGCCGGCCGCCGCCCTGCTCGGCGTGCTGACCCTCGCCCAGCTGATGGTGGTCGCGCTGTTCGCGGGCACCGCGGCGGTCTTCCTGGGCGCCGGCCACCAGGCCTACCTGCCGGATCTGCTGCGCCCCGAGCGGCTCGCCGAGGGCAACGCCAAGCTCCAGGGCGGTGCCTCGGCCGCCCAGGTCGCCGGGCCGGGCGTGGCCGGGCTCACCGTGCAGGCCTTCGGCGCCGCCGCCGGACTGCTGGTCGACGCGGCGAGCTTCCTGGCCGCCGCCGCGGCGCTGCTGCTGATCCGTGGCCGGGGGGCCCGGGCGCCGGTGGCCGACCCGGCCCCGCTCGGCCGCCGGGTCCGCGAGGGGCTGGCCTTCGTCCGCCGTGACCCGTACCTGGGCGCGCTGCTGCGCTACGGGGCCGTCGCCAACCTCGCGCTGGCCGGCTACCAGGCGGTGTCGGTGCTCTTCCTGGTCGAGGAGCTGGGGGTGGCCCCTGCGGCGGTCGGCTGGCTGGGCGCCGCGGGGGCGCTCGGCGGGGTGGCCGGCGCCGCGCTCGTCCGCCCGGTCACCCGGCGGTTCGGGACGGCGCGCGGCGTGCTGCTCGCCCTGCTCACCGTCACCCCGTTCGGCCTGCTGCTGCCGAGCGCCCGGCCGGGCGCCGGGGTGCTGCTGTACGCGGCGGGGCTGGCGGTGATGGTGGCCGGCGTGGTGCTCGCCAACGTCGTGATCGGCAGCTTCCGCCAGCGCTACGCGCCACCCGAGCTGCTCGGCCGGGTGGTGGCCACCTCGATGGCGGCCAACCAGGCGACCATCCCGCTCGGTGCGGTGACCGGCGGCGTCCTGGGGGAGGTGCTCGGGCTGCGTCCGGCGATGTGGATCACGATCGCGCTGCTGACGGCCTCGGCCGGGCTGCTGATCGCCTCGCCGCTGCGGCGGGTGCGTGACCTGCCCGATGCGTGGTCGGGGGAGGCAAAAAAGTAGGATGACCACTTCGTATTCGTACCGCTCTCCCGGACAGGCACCGATGCCCCTCCCCAAGGCCGAACTGCACCTGCACATCGAAGGCACCCTGGAGCCCGAGCTCGCCTTCGCGCTCGCCGCCCGCAACGGCGTCACCCTGCCGTACGCGGACACCGAGGAGCTGCGGCGCGCCTACGCCTTCACCGACCTGCAGTCCTTCCTCGACCTGTACTACGCGCTGATGGCCGTGCTGCGGACCGAGGAGGACTTCGCCGAGCTGGCCGAGGCCTACCTGGCCCGGGCGGCCGAGCAGGGGGTGCGGCACGCCGAGATCTTCTTCGACCCGCAGGCGCACACCGCGCGCGGCGTGCCGCTGTCCGTCGTCGTGGACGGCCTCGGCCGGGCGCTGGACCGCAGCGAGGAACGGCACGGCATCAGCACCAGGCTGATCATGTGCTTCCTGCGCGACGAGTCAGCCGAGTCCGCGCTGGAGACCTTCGAGGCCGCCCGCCCCTGGTTCGGCGGCCGGATCACCGGCATCGGGCTGGACTCCGCCGAGGTCGGCCACCCGCCGGCCAAGTTCCGCGAGGTCTACCGGCTCGCCGTCGAGGCCGGCCTGCACCGGGTCGCCCACGCCGGCGAGGAGGGCCCGGCCGCGTACATCACCGAGGCGCTGGACGTGCTCGGCGTGGAGCGGATCGACCACGGCCTGCGCTGCCTGGAGGACCCGGCGCTGGTCGAGCGGCTGGTCCGCGAACGGATCCCGCTCACCCTCTGCCCGCTCTCCAACGTCCGGCTGCGCTGCATCGACACCCTCGCCGACCACCCGCTGCCCGCCATCCTCGACGCCGGCCTACTGGCCACCGTCAACTCCGACGACCCGGCCTACTTCGGCGGCTACGCGGGGGACAACTACGACGCCCTCGCCGACGCGCTCGGCCTGGCGGACGAGACGCTGCGGCTGCTGGCCGCCAACTCCTTCCACGCCTCGTTCCTCGACGAGGAGCGCCGCGCCGCGCTGCTGGCCGAAGTCGCCGCCTACGAGTTCGCGCCGCGGGCCGCCGCCCGGGCGTAGCGCAGCAGGACCACCCCGTTGCCGAAGACGCGGGTGGTCAGCAGCTCCAGGTCCTCGGGCGCGCCGTCGGCGGGGAACAGCCGGCGGCCGCGCCCGAGCAGCACGGGGTGGATCAGCAGGTGGTACTCGTCGACCAGGTCGAGGGCGCGGAAGGTCGCGGCCAGGCCGGCGCCGCCGAGGGCGAGGTCCCCGGTGGCGGCCGCCTTGAGCGCGGCGACCGCCTCCGGGGTGACCTCGGGGAGCACGGTGGTGTTCCAGTCGGCCTGCCGCAGGGTGCGGGAGAAGACCGTCTTCGGCATCGCCCGCCAGATCCGGGCGAACTCGGCGATCCAGGGTTCGACGGCCGGGCCGCGGTCGGCGTCGGGCCAGAAGTCGGCCAGCAGCTGGTGGGTGATCCGGCCGGAGACGAAGCCGCCCATCCGGCCCAGCTCGGCGTTGAGGTAGCGGTGCACCTCCTCGTCGACCCGGTTCCAGGAGATGTCCCGGTCCGGCCCCTCGAAGCAGCCGTCCAGCGAGACGGACATGAAAAGGACGATCTTCGACATCGGCGCCTCGCCCGGGATCGGGGTGCGCCCGCCCCGGGCCGAGGAGGCTCCGGGGGCGGGCGGCGGTGCGGGTCAGGGGTCTCAGATCAGTGTGGACCAGTAGTACCAGAACCGCTTGAGGACCAGCAGCACGATCACCGCGTACCAGAGCGCCGGCACCACCCAGTGGTAGCGCGCCGCCTCCCGCACCGCCGGGCGCAGGCCGCGCGGCACCGGGATGATCCCCGAGCGCAGGTTGTGCAGCGTGGTGTACCAGAACAGCGGGATCATCGCCGCCCACACCACCATGCAGTACGGGCAGAGCGCCCCGATCCGGTACAGCGCCTGGTACATCAGCCAGGTCACGAAGCCGATCCCGAACACCGTCCCGGCCTGCAGGCCCAGCCAGAACCAGCGCCGGTAGGTCGCACCCGCCAGCAGCCCGGCGCCGACCGCGAGCACCACCGCGAACCCGACGAGGCCGAGCAGCGAGTTCGGGAAGCCGAAGGCCTCGGCCTGGTCGCTGCGCATGACCGAGCCGCAGCTGATGATCGGATTGATATTGCAGTTCGGGACGTACGACGGGTCCTTCAGCAGCCGGATCTTGTCCAGCGTGAGGACGGCCGAGGCGAACAGCCCCAGCGCGCCGCCGATCACCAGCAGCAGGGCGTACGGGCGGCTCGCGCCGTAGGTGCGGCGGGTGACGGGGGCGGTCATCCGGTCACCTGCTTGACCATCGCGGTGAACTTCTCGGGCGAGGCGGGAGCGCCGCCCGCGAAGACGTCCAGCTTCTGGCCGTCCAGGCGGACGGTCGGGGTGCCGGTGACGCCGCTCTTGTCGAAGTCCTTGTTCACCTGCACCGCCCACGGCACGTAGGTGCCCTCCTGGACCGCCTTGACGAAGCCGTCGGTCTTCAGGCCCGGCACCTTGCCGGCCAGGTCGAGCAGGTGGTTGACGTCGGAGAAGGCGTCGTCGCGCTCGTCCGGCTGGTTGGCGTAGAGCACGTCGTGGAACTGCTTGAACTTGTCCACGCCCTCGTTCAGCGCCGCGCCGGCGGCGGCCAGCGCGGTGCGCGAGCCCTTGCCGCCGAGGCCCTGGTCGAGGAAGGTCGCCAGGTGGTACTCGATCTTGTACGTGCCGGCGTCGGCGAGCTGCTGGACAGTCGCCCCGGTCGTGGTCTCCAGCTGCTCGCAGTACGGGCAGCGGAAGTCCTCGTAGATCTCCAGGGTGTGCGGGGCGTCGGCCTTGCCGTAGGTGATCACGGTGCCGTCCGCGCCGCCGGCGTTGGCCGGCACGACCAGCGGACCGGAGGCCGCGGTGTCGCCGGAGCCGGAGGAGCCGCCGACGGCGAAGGCCACGCCGGCCACCAGGGCGAGCACGGCGGCGGAGGCGGCGCCGACCACCACGCGGCGGCGGATCCGGGCGGACCGGTCGGCGCGCTCGCGCTGCTCGCGCATGCGCTCGGTGGCGGCCCGGCGGGCCGCCTTGCGGTCGGCGGCGGCGGCCTTGGTGGTCTTGGGGGTCTGCGGGGACTTCTTGGGGGAGGTGCTCATGGGAAAGGTCGTCCTGGTGCTCGTGGAACGGCGTGCGGGCGCTGGGCGGCACGGCCGGCCGAGGACCTCGCGGCTGATCGCCGCGGCTCTCCTCAGCGGGCCGGCGCGATCACCGGCGGGCCGCGCCGGACGGCGGGGCGCAGGACGACGGATTCGGCGGGCACCCGGACGCGGCTGGCGCGCGGGAACGGCACCCGGGCCACCGGGCGGGCGGGCAGCGGGGCGGCGAGCAGCAGCAGCCGGCGGCCGGCCGAGGCGGCGAAGCGCTGCGCGAAGTCACCGAGGATCCTCACCGAGCGGGCCAGCGCGCACAGCGCGGCGTCGGCACCGCGCAGCCAGGCGGCGGCGGCCAGCGCGAGCGCGGTGTGCAGGAGCAGCAGTACCACCAGCCCGAGCGGCCGGGAGAGGCCGTGGCCGAGCAGCAGTCCGCCGAGCGAGCCGCCGCCGCAGAGCAGCGGTTCGAGGCCGCGGCCGGTGCCGGGCGGCAGCGAGGGACAGGTCGCCTGGGCGAGGCCGAACAGGGCGCTCAGGCCGAGTTCCAGCGGCAGGAACACCGCCACGACCGAGCCGTAGCCGCGCTCGCGGCCCGCCAGGGCGAAGGCCACCGCGAAGACGGCGGCGCCGGCCAGGGCGAGCGTGCCGAGCGCCAGCGGACGGCCGGTGACCAGCACCTGGCCGAGCCCTGCGAGCAGCACGAGCAGCGCGGCGAAGATCGCCGCGCGCAGCGTCCTGGGGAGCGGGGCCGTGCTCATGGGACCCGAGTGTGCCACAGGTGGAAGGCCGGACGGCGGGTCCGGCGGAACTGCTGTGAAGATCCTCACCACCGCTTCTGAGCTGCGCTTATATGCCGTTTACGTCCACGATCCGGGGCGGCTCGACGACCGGCGGGGGCGGCTCGGCGGCGGCCTCCACCCGGGCCTCGACCAGCTCCCGGAACAGCGTCAGGTCGGTGCGGACGGCGCGTTCGACGGCCCCGGCGAGCGCGAAGCCGCGCGGGCCGCCGAGCACCTCGTGCAGTTCCTCCGGGTCGTACTCGACGCGGATCTGCACCCGGGTGTGCGCCCGGTCCAGCGGACGCAGCGCGAAGGCGCCGTGCAGGGGCAGGCCGTCCAGGGTGCGCCAGGTCATCACCCGGCCGCGCCCCCGGTCGGTGATCTCGGTCTCGACGCCCCGTTCGGCGCCGGCGACCTCCACTTCCAGACGGGCGAGGTTGCGGCCGTGCGGCTGGGCGCTGCGGACGCCGTCGACGAAGCGCGGGTACTCGTGGACCCGGTGCAGCTGCTGCCAGGCGGCCAGCACCGGGCGTCGATGTCGATCTGTTCCTCAAGCGTGCTCATGGCGGGACCGACCTCCTCGGCTGGCGCGCGGTCGCCTCCTCCAGCCTGCGCCGGGGCGCGGTGGACGGCAAAGGCGGCCGACAACGCGACGGCGGACGGGCGGACGGGCGGACGGGCTGACAGGCTGACGGGCGGGCGGCGGGTGGCTGCGCGAGACTGGGCGCATGCCGGAACTGCCCGAGGTCGAGGCCCTGACCGCCTACCTGGCGCAGCGGCTGACCGGGCGGGTGATCGCCGAGGTCCAGCCGGTGGCGATCAGCGCCCTGAAGACCTACGACCCGCCGGTGACCGCGCTGGCGGGCCGGACCGTCGGCCCGGTCGTGCGGCACGGCAAGTTCCTCGACATCGAGGCCGGCGGGCTGCACCTGGTGGTCCACCTGGCCCGGGCGGGCTGGCTGCGCTGGAAGGAGGGCCTGCCCGCGCTGCCGCCGAGGCCGGGCGGGCGCAACCCGCTGGCACTGCGGGTGCGGCTGGAGGGCCCGGACGCGGACGGCTTCGACCTCACCGAGGCGGGCAGCAAGAAGGGCCTCGCGGTGTACGTGGTGCGGGAGGCGGCGGAGGTCCCGGGTGTGGCCCGGCTCGGCCCGGACCCGCTGGACCCGGGCTTCGACCTGGAGCGCTTCCGGGCGCTGCTGAGCGGCGAGCGGCGCCGGATCAAGGGCGTGCTGCGCGACCAGACCGTGCTCGCCGGGGTCGGCAACGCCTACTCGGACGAGGTGCTGCACGCGGCGCGGATGTCCCCGTACAAACTGGCGGCCGATCTGTCGCCGGAGGAGACGGCGCGGCTGTTCGAGGCGCTCGGCACGACGCTGCGCGAGGCGGTGGAGCGCTCGCGCGGGCTGGCGGCGGGGGAGCTGAAGGCGGAGAAGAAGCTCGGCCTGCGGGTGCACGGCCGGACCGGGCAGCCGTGTCCGGTCTGCGGGGACACCGTGCGGGAGGTGTCCTTCGCGGACTCCTCGCTGCAGTACTGCCCGACCTGCCAGACCGGTGGCCGGCCGCTGGCGGACCGGCGGCTGTCCCGGCTGCTGAAGTGAGCTCCGACGACGGGCGCGGACTGCGGGCCGGCCCCGCCCGGTGGGGGTGGGCGGGGCCGGTGGCGGCCGGGTTCCGGGCGGTGGCTCAGGGCTTGCGGGCGACGCCGCCCCAGTAGTACGCCGCGTACGGGTCCTCGGGCTGCTCGCCTTCCGGGTGCCAGGCCATCACCGGGGCGACGCCGGGCTCGATCAGCTCCCAGCCGTCGAAGAACCGGGTGACCTCCTCCTTGCTGCGCGGCACCAGGGTCATTCCGGCGGCGCGGGCGGAGCTGGTCACCTGGGCGACGGCGGCCTCGTTGAAGTCCTGGGTGGGGTGGGTCAGCGCGAGGTAGCTGCCGGAGGGCAGCGCGTCGCGCAGTGCGGCGACCTTGCCCCACGGGTCGTCCTCGTCGGCGATCAGCATCAGCACGGCGATCATCAGCAGGCCGACCGGCTGGGAGAGGTCCAGCGTCGAGTTGAGGGCCGGGTCGCCCAGCAGCTCGGCGGGCTTGCCCAGGTCGGCGTGGATGTAGGTGGTGCGGCTGGCCGGGGTGGAGACCATCAGCGCGCGGGCGTGGGCCAGCACGATCGGGTCGTTGTCCACGTAGACGACCCGGGTGCCGGCGCTGACCGACTCGGCGATCTCATGGGTGTTCGGCGAGGTGGGGATGCCGGTGCCGAGGTCGAGGAACTGGCGGATGCCGTACTGCTCGGCGAGGTGGCGCACGGCGCGCTTCTGGAAGCCGCGGTTCTCCTTGGCCTGCGCCTTCATGGTCGGCACCGCCTGCTCGATGGCCTGACCCATCGCGCGGTCCGGCGGGAAGTTGGTCTTCCCGCCCAGCCAGTAGTCGTAGACGCGGGCGGAGTGCGGGGTGCTGGTGTCGACCCCGTACTTCTCCCACTGGCTCAGCTCGGGGTCGTCGTTGTCGGAGCGGTCGGCGAAATCCTGACTTTTCGTCATGGCCACGTCCTCTTAAGGCAGATCATCAGACTGGGAGAGGTCAGACTAGCGGGCCCGGCCGGAATCCGGTCAGGGGGTGCGCGAACCGGTCGTGACATGGGCCGTTGGGGTGGTGATCGAGCCCGTCGGGGTAGCCGCCGGGAGGCGGACCGGTGAACGGGGGAGACATTCGCCATGCTGTCTGATCGTCAGATTACTTCGCGAAGATTGCTGCTGGTCGCGGCCGGGATGTCGCTGCTCGGGCTGGCCGGGTGCGGCCGGGGCGCGGCGGTCGTGGAGGCCGCCCGGGCGCTCGACGCGGCGGGCCCCGACGCCCTCCCGGACCTTCCCTCCGACCCCCCGGGCCCGTCCTGGGCCCCGAGCCCCTCCGCGGCCTTCACCCCGACCGCGACCCGAACTCCGACACCGACCGGCACCGCGACCCCGACCCCGACCCCGACGGCGGTCCGGTCCGCGGTCGGGGCCCCGTCCGCGGATCCGACGGTGGCCCGGACGCCGTCCGCCGCGGCGAGTCCGTCCGCGGCGCCCTCCGCGCCCTCCACGCCCTCCGCGCCGGCCCCCGCCTCGGCGGCGCCGTCGCCCGCGCGGGCGCCGTCCTCCTCCGACGGCAAGCCGGTCTACGAGCTGGACCCCGGGCACAAGGTGGTCGCGCTCACCATCGACGACGGCCCCGACCCCCGGCACACCCCGACCGTCCTGGCACTGCTGGAGCAGTACGGCATCCGGGCCACCTTCTTCCTGATCGGCGAGAACGCCGTGGAACACCCCGATCTGGTCCGCGAGATCGCCGCCCGCGGCCACCACATCGCCAACCACACCTGGACCCATCCCGACCTGCGCAGCCTCTCCGAGGGCAAGGTGCGCGACGAACTGGAGCGCACCTCCGACCTGCTGCACCGGACCACCGGAAAGGTGCCGACCTGGTTCCGGGCGCCGGGCGGCGACTGGTCCTCCACCGCCCTGCGGGTGAGCGCGGAGATGGGCATGCGGCCGATGGCCTGGTCGGTCGATCCCCGGGACTGGGCCCGGCCCGGGACGGGCGTGATCACCGACCGGGTCCTCAAGGACGTCCGCCCCGGCTCGATCGTGCTCAACCACGACGGCGGCGGCGACCGCTCGCAGACGGTGGCGGCGCTGAAGGCCTATCTGCCGGTGCTGATCGACTCCGGCTACTACTTCACCGCCCCGCCCGGATGAGCGTGCCGGGAGTGGAACGAGTGGAACATCGGGGTGGAACAAGGAAACGGAAAGGTCGCGGGAATAGCGCTTAAACCACCCGAAAGGGTGGATTAGCAGAATCGTTTCCCTGGTTTTTGGGCCTCTAGGGTGATGTCGCACCAATTCACCAGGTACCACTGAGTACCGCCTGAAAGGCCACCCGCCATGCGTCTGCGCAACGCCGTGCTCGCCGCCATCAGTGCGATCGCGCTCGTCCTCGCCGTCCCGCTCTCCGCCAACGCCGCCGCCGGGGAATTCCGCTACAAGTACGGCCCCGACTTCACCGGCGCGCTGATCGAGCCGAAGAGCCACGCGTGCGTCGACCTGCCGGAGGCCACCGACGAGGAGCCGGCGTTCGCACCCTCGAACCGGACCGGCTCGACCGCCACCGTCTTCCGCGACTTCGGCTGCGCGGGCGACACCTACTTCGTGCTCCGGCCGGGCGGTCGGGCCGGTGACCGGCTGCTGGTCCGCTCGGTGGTCTTCGCCTGATCCGCCGCGCCGGCGGCGCGCCCGCGCCGCTGTCGCGCGACAACGAAGCTAATTCGTACGAAGCACGGGACAAGACGGCTATTGGTTGAGACCATTCCGGTGAACCCGCCGTGAACAGCGGTCGGTGGACTGCCTGAAGACACCGGGAGCGGCCGTGCCGATTCGAACAGCCGGGCTCTCCGCCCGGGCCCGCAGAGCGCTGCTCCTCGTCGCCGTCCTGCTGCTCGCCGCGGTCGGCTTCGGGGTGCAGCGGGCGACCGGTGGCGACGACCCCGCCCCGGGCGGGGCCGCCGCGGTACCCGCCGGCCCGCGCACCGCCGACCGGATCATCCCGGTCCCGCTCTCCGTCGCCGCCGGCTCCGGCCCCGGCTACCGGCTCACCGAGCGCACCGTCGTGCGGACCGTCCCCGGGGCGGAGGCCGTCGAACGGCAGGCCGGGGAGGTGCGGCGGATCGCCGAACAGCTCGCCGAGGCGCTGCGCCGCCCGACCGGGCTGCCGCTCCCGGTGGTGGCCGACGCCGGTCCGGCCGCGGCGGATCGGACCGCGGCGAACGAGGCCGACGGCATCCGGCTGCTGCTCGACCCCGCGCTCCCCGAGGCCACCGGCACCGAGGGCTACCGGCTGACCGCCGACGCCACCGGCGTACGGATCGCCGCCCGCACCGCCGAGGGGCTCTTCCGGGGCACCCAGACCCTCCGGCAGCTGCTGCCCCCGCGGATCGAGAGCCCGCGCCCGGTCACCGGCGGCCCGGAGTGGACGGTCGCGCCGGTCACCGTCGAGGACCGCCCGCGCTACGGCTACCGGGGCGCGATGCTCGACGTCGCCCGCCACTTCTTCACCCCGGCCGAGGTCAAGGGGTTCATCGACCGTCTCGCCCTCTACAAGATCAACCGGCTGCACCTGCACCTGAGCGACGACCAGGGCTGGCGCATCGAGATCCCGTCCCGGCCCGCGCTGACCTCGGTCGGCGCGGTCAGCGAGGTCGACGGCACCCCCGGCGGCTTCTACACCGCCGCCGACTACCAGGAGATCGTCCGCTACGCGCAGGAGCGCTACCTCACCGTCGTCCCCGAGATCGACCTGCCCGGCCACAGCAACGCGATCCTCGCCTCCTACCCCGAGCTGGACTGCACCCGGAGCGCCCGCCCCTGGCCGTACACCGGGATCGAGGTCGGCTTCTCCACGCTCTGCCCGACCGGTGACGAGGTCTTCGCCTTCACCCAGGAGGTGATCACCGAGGTGGCCCGCCTCACCCCGGGGCCCTACCTGCACCTCGGCGGCGACGAGGTGAAGAAGATCTCCCCGGCCGAGTACGCGGAGTTCGTGCGGCGGGTCGGCGCCCAGGTGCTCGCCGCCGGGAAGACCCCGGTCGGCTGGAACCAGACCGCGCCGGGCGGGGTCGGAGTGCTGCAGTTCTGGGACGGCCGGGGCGGGCGCGACGCCGAGCTGAAGGAGGCCGCCGAGCGCGGCGCCAAGGTGATCATGTCGCCCTCCGGCCGCACCTACCTGGACATGAAGTACGAGGCCGGCTACCCGCTGGGCCTGGTCTGGGCCGGCACCATCGACGTCCGGTCCGCCTACTCCTGGGACCCGGACACCCTGGTGCCGCTGCCCGCCGGCTCCGTGCTCGGGGTCGAGGCGCCGCTGTGGACGGAGACCCTGGACACCCCGGAGAAGCTCGACCTCATGCTGCTGCCCCGGCTGCCCGCGCTCGCCGAACTGGGCTGGTCGTCGAAGGAGAGCCACTCCTGGGAGCGGTTCAGCACCCGCCTCGCCGAGGAGGGCGCCCGCTGGGAGGCCGCCGGGTACCGCTACGAGAAGCGGAGCGAGGTGCCCTGGCCCGCCGCCCGGTAGCCGGGGTGGGGGATCGCCCGGCGGCGGCGTAGCGTGACGAGGGGAGGGTTCGCGCAGGTCCCGAGACGGCGCAGGAGGAACGATGTCCGAACGGGAACCGGACCAGGCGAGGCAGGAAGAGTTCGCGGGTCGTGTGGTGCAGGTGCTCAATGACGCCTGCCTGGGGTTCATGGCCAGTGTCGGCCACCGGACCGGCCTCTTCGACACCATGGCGGGCCTGGCGCCCTCGACCGGTGAGGAGGTCGCCCGCGCCGCCGGGCTGGACGAACGCTACGTCCGCGAGTGGCTGGGCGCCATGGTGGTCGGAGGGTTCGTCGAGTACGACCCGGCGCGGCGCAGCTACTGGCTGCCGCCGGAGCACGCGGCGTCACTGACCCGGGCCGCCGGGCCGGACAACCTGGCCGGGATGATGCAGTTCCTGGCCCTGATGGGAGACGTCGAGGAACGGATCGTCGAAGCGTTCCGCACGGGTGGCGGGCTGCCGTACTCCGCCTACCCGCGGTTCCAGGCGCTGCAGGGCGAGGAGACCGCGGCGATCTACGACCTGGCGCTGGTCGACGTCATCGTGCCGCTGGTGCCGGGGCTCACCGAGCGGCTGCGGGAGGGCGTGGACGCGGTCGACATCGGTACCGGGCAGGGCCACGCCGTCAACGTGCTGGCCGAGGCCTTCCCGGCCAGCCGGTTCACCGGCGTGGACATCTCCGAGCAGGGCATCGGCGCGGCCAAGGCGGAGGCCGCCGCGCGGGGCCTGGACAACGCCCGCTTCGAGCTCGCCGACTCGGCCGAGCTGACCGGCTCCTACGACCTGGCCACCGCCTTCGACGTGATCCACGACCTGGCCCGGCCTGACCGCGCGCTGCGGGCCGTCGCGGCCGTGCTGCGGCCCGGCGGCGTCTTCCTGATGGGCGACATCGCGGCCAGCAGCCGGCTGGAGGAGAACATCGGGCACCCGCTCGCCCCGGCGCTCTACACCTTCTCGACCTTCTACTGCATGTCGGTCTCGCTCGGCGAGGGCGGTGCCGGGCTCGGCACCGTCTGGGGTGAGCAGACCGCCCGCCGGATGCTGGCCGAGGCGGGCTTCGGCTCGGTGGAGGTCGAGCGGATCGAGGGCGATCCGCTCAACCAGTACTACGTCGCCCGGCTGCCCACCGCGGCGTAGGCCCTGTCTCCCGGGTCGTCGCCGGGGTCCGGGTGGCCCTCGCGGGGGGTGCGGACGTAGGTTCGAAGAGTCCCCGCGTGAAGGGAGGGCGGCGATGACCGGCGACGGCTACGCACACCCCGAGGCGCTGGTCGGCACGGAGTGGCTGGCCCACCACCTGGACGACGGCACGCTCCGGGTCGTCGAGGTGGACGAGGACACCGGGGCCTACGAGCGCGGGCACCTGCCCGGCGCGATCGGCTGGAGCTGGACCACCGACCTGCACAGCCCGGTCGGCCGCGACTACGTCGACCGCGCGGGCGTCGAGCACCTGCTGCGCGCCGCCGGGGTCGAGGACGACACCACCGTCGTGCTGTACGGCGGCAACGACAACTGGTTCGCCGCCTACGGCTACTGGCTGCTGCGGCTGCGCGGCTTCGGCCCGGTGCGGCTGCTGGACGGCGGGCGCAAGAAGTGGGAGCTGGAGGGGCGCGAGCTGACCGAGGAGGTCATGGACTACCAGCACAGCACCTACCGGCTGGCCGGGCCGGAGCACCCCGAGGTGCGGGCGCTGCGGGACGAGGTGCTGGCGAAGGCCGAGGTCTTCGCCAAGCCGGGCTCGGACGCGGTGCTGGTGGACGTCCGCTCGCCCGCCGAGTACCGGGGCGAGGCGCTGGCCCCGCCGCACCTGCCGCAGGAGCAGGCGCAGGTGCCCGGGCACATCCCCGGCGCGGTGAACATCCCCTGGTCGCGGGCGGCGAACGAGGACGGCACCTTCCGGTCGGCGGAGGAGCTGCGGGCGCTGTACGGCGGGGAGGGCGTCGAGCCGGAGCGCGAGGTGATCGCCTACTGCCGGATCGGCGAGCGCTCGGCGCACACCTGGTTCGCGCTGACCGAGCTGCTCGGGTACCCGCACGTGAAGAACTACGACGGCTCGTGGACCGAGTACGGCTCGCTGGTGCGCGCGCCGGTCGCGCTGGGTTCGCAGGGGGCCCGACCATACGGTGAATGAGTGATCGTCAGCAGTTCATGACATGTCGTCACGGGTGGGAGGCGGCGTGATGTCGGCCTGTGTCTTCTTATGAACATCTCATAATCCAGGCGTACCGCGAGGGCTGTTGGGACAAGGATCGATCCGACCCGCTGTCCCACATACCCCGTGGAGGACCACTGTGCGCAAGAGGCTGATCGTCTCTGCCGCCGCCGGCGCGCTCGCCCTGCTCCTGTCCGTTCCCGCCTCCGCCGCCCAGGCCGGACCGGGAGCCGCGGGCATCGGTGACCCCTACTACCCGTCTGCCGGCAACGGCGGCTACGACGTCTCGCACTACGACATCCGGCTGAAGTACCAGCCCGCCACCGACGAGCTGGAGGGCACCACCACCATCCTGGCCACCGCCACCCAGGACCTCACCCGCTTCAACCTGGACTTCGTGCTCCAGGTCAAGGAGGTGCTGGTCAACGGGCGCACCGCCGCGTTCACCACCTCCGGAGAGCAGGAACTGGTGGTCACCCCCGCCCGGACGATCGCCAAGGGCAGCCCGATCACCGTCGTCGTCCGCTACGCCGACAAGCCCGGCGAGGTCAAGCGCGGCGGCTACTCCTCCTGGCGCCGCACCCCCGACGGCGGCGTGGCCGCCCAGGAGCCCGAGAGCGCCGCCTGGTGGTACCCGAGCAACGACCACCCCACCGACAAGGCGACCTTCGACGTCTCGGTGCTGGTGCCGAACGGCACCCAGGTGGTCAGCAACGGCACCCTGAGCACCAGCCAGCGGCCCGGCTGGATCCGCTACAACTACCGGCAGGCCAAGCCGCAGGCCACCTACCTGGCCACCCTGGCGATCGGCAAGTTCGACATCCGCCAGGACACCACCCCGGGCGGGCTGCCCGTCATCACCGCCTACAGCCCCGACCTCGGTGCCAACGCCGGCGCGGCGCAGGCCAGCGTCGAGCGCACCGGCGAGCTGACCGACTGGCTGAGCACGATCTTCGGGGCCTACCCGTTCGACACGGTCGGCGGCTACGTGCCCAACGTCCCCACCGGGTACGCGCTGGAGACCCAGGGGCAGATCTTCTACAGCCCCGCGCAGTTCGCCCGCGGCGCCAACACCTCCGTGGTCGTCCACGAGCTGGCCCACCAGTGGTACGGCGACAGCGTCTCCGTGCAGCGCTGGAGCGACATCTGGCTCAACGAGGGCTTCGCCCGGTACTCCCAGTGGCTCTGGTCGGACCACGAGAACGAGGGCACCGCGCAGGAGCTGGCCGACTTCTTCTACGACTACTACCCGGCCAACGACCCGTTCTGGTCGATCAAGCCGGGCGACCCGGGCGCGGACAACCAGTTCGCCGGTGCCGTCTACGACCGGGGCGCGATCACCCTCCAGGCGCTGCGCAACACCATCGGCGACGACAAGTTCTTCACGATCCTCAAGGGCTGGCCGACCGAGCACAAGTACGGCAACGCCACCATCCAGCAGTTCCAGGCGTACGCCGAGCGGATCTCCGGCAAGCCGCTCGGCGAGCTCTTCAACACCTGGCTGTTCACCCCGGGCAGGCCGGCGGCGGGCACCAACGGCATCGGGGCCGCCCCGGCCGCGGCGAGCCTGGCGCCGGGCGTCACGACCGGCAAGCACCCGGAGCCGAAGTCCTGGAAGAAGATCCAGGAGACCAACAGCGTGCACGAGCACAAGCGTTGACGATCGGCCGGAAGTGAGTGGCCGGGGCCCGGCCGTCCGGACGTGAGCGGACGGACGGGCCCCGGAACCCGTTTCAGGCCTGCAGGGAACGCTCTTCGGCGAGCACCAACTCCTCGATTCCGTAGAGGAATCGCTCCATCGCGGAGCGGGGGAGCACCGCCGGGTCGGCGGTCATGGCGAGCTGCAGGGCGGTGGGGGTGCGCAGGGCGTCCAGGGCGTAGGTGAGCCCGGGGCGCGGGTCGAAGTCGACGGGCCAGGAGAGCGTGGTGCGCCCGCCCTCGTCCCCGGTCGGCGCGGCCGGAGCGGCCTGCGCGGCCAGGCCGCTCGGGAGCAGGTCGCGGGTGTCGTTGAAGACGCAGGAGCGGTCGGCGAGCGGCACCTGCTCGGCGGTCAGGCGCTCGATCTCCGCGTCGAGCAGGCGCCGGTCGTGGTAGGCGTGCCGGTAGGCGGCGATCGAGGCGGCGTGGGTGCGGCGCACCGCGGCGCCGAAGCCGCTGTCGGCGCCCGCGCCCGCGCCCGCGTCGACGTCGGCATCGGTGAGATGGAGCAGGGCGTCGCCGGCGACCACGCTGACGGCGTCGGTCAGTCCGGACAGGAAGCGGTTGTTGACCACGACCTGGAGCACCGCGTCCGAGCGGCCGGCCAGCCGGGCCGTCATCGCCGCCGCCGCCGCGACCAGGACGGCGGAGGAGCCGGTGCGGTGCGCCGCGGCGACGGTGTCGACCGCGCGCAGCAGCGCGGGCGAGCTGAGCACGGCGTTCGGGAACCGTTCGGCGGCTCCGGGCTCGGCGTCGGTTCCGGTCCCGGCGGTGGTCGGCGGGAAGAGCCGGGGCGGGGCGGTGCGCAGCTTGCGCAGGGTGTGCGCGCGGGCGTTGGCGTCACGCTTCAGACCGCGCTCGGATGTCTGGAACTCGGCTTCCTCCAGGGGCTGTTGGGGAGATCGGGCAGCCCGGATGGCGTCCGGTCCGGTGCCCGCGACGAGTTCGCTGAGGTCGCGGACCAGCAGGCCCATGCCGGTGCCGTCCACCGCGGTGTGGGACAGCACCAGCGAGATGTACCGTACCTGGCCGCCGGCGACCACCAGGCCGACCCGGATCGGCCACCCGGTCGTGCAGTCGAACGGCCGGCCGGCCAGCTGCGCGTGCAACTCGGCACCGGTGGCGCAGAGTTCGTCCGCTTCGGCATCCGCCGCGCAGTCGCGGACGTGCACCGTCAGCAGGCCGGCCGGATCGACGATCTGGCGCAGGCCGGTGCCGTCCGGCCCGGGCCGCAGCCGGGTGTGCAGGGAGTCGTGCAGGTGGAGCAGGTGCCCTAGGGCGTCCAGGACGGCCGGCAGCGGCGGGCCCGGGTCGAGCGGGGCGGCGGTGGTGATGTTGAAGCGGGGGCGGTCGGCGGGGGTGAGGCGGTTGACGATGTCCCAAATGGCCCGCTGGCCCCAGGTGGCGGGTCCGCTGCCGGAGCGGCCGTCGGCGAAGGGGATCTCCAGTTGTCGACTCGTAGTCACCGTGGTGGTTCTCCGATGTGCTGGTTCGGACGCGGCGGTTGGTGCGGGTGGGTGCGGTGGGAGCCGTCGTGCAGAGTCTGCTGCACCGCCCGGACAGCCGTCGAGACCCCGGGGCGGCCGCCGGGCCCCCGGCCGGTCGGCGGGCTCAGCCGACGCCGGGCGGGTGGAGGACGCCGGTCCGGGCGACCCGGGCGTACCAGTGGGCGCTGGACCTGGGGCTGCGGGTGAGGGTGCGGTAGTCGACGTGGACCAGGCCGAAACGCCTGCTGTAGCCGTACGCCCACTCGAAGTTGTCCAGCAGCGACCAGGCGAAGTAGCCGCGCACGTCGGCGCCGTCGACGACGGACCGGTGCACGGCCGCGAGGTGCGCGTGCAGGTAGGCGGTGCGCCGCGGGTCGTCGACGCTGCCCCGCGGGCCGGGCCCGTCGGGGTAGGCCGCGCCGTTCTCGGTGACCATGAGCGGCAGTTCGGGGTGGCTGCGGGCGAGCGCGGTGAGCAGCTCGTACAAACCGGACGGGTCGACCGCCCAGTCCATCGCGGTGCGCTCGCCCGGCGCCTGGTGGAAGCCGACCCGGTCGGCGCCCGGCCAGGGGGAGGCGCCGCCCGCGCCGTGGCCGTCCGCGCGGGCGGGTTCGGCGCCCTCGGGCGTGGCGGAGACCACGGTCGGCGTGTAGTAGTTCACGCCCAGCCAGTCCAGGCGCTGGTGGATCGCGGCCTGGTCCCCGGAGCGGACGAAGGACCAGTCGGTGAGGTGCGCGGTGTCCGCGAGCAGGTCCGCGGGGTAGCCGCCGTCCAGCATCGGGCCGAGGAAGACCCGGTTGCCGACCGCGTCGATCCGGCGCACCGCGTCCCGGTCGGCGGCGGACGGGGTGAGCGGGCGCAGCGCGTGCGCATTGAGCGCCACCGACACCTCGGCCCCGGCGGGCAGCACCGAGCGCAGGGCCGTCACGGCCAGGCCGTGGGCGAGGTTGAGGTGGTGGGCGGCGCGCAGGGCGGCCACCGGGTCCGTGCGGCCGGGGGCGTGCACGCCCGAGCCGTAGCCGAGGAAGGCGCTGCACCAGGGCTCGTTGAGGGTGGTCCACCGGGTGATCCGGTCGCCGAGTGCCTCGCCCGCCAGGGCCGCGTAGGCGGCGAAGTGCTCGGCGGTGCGGCGCTGCGGCCAGCCGCCGGCCTCCTCCAGTTCCTGCGGGAGGTCCCAGTGGTAGAGGGTGGCGACGGGGGTGATCCCGGCGGCGAGCAGTTCGTCGGCGAGGCGGCGGTAGAAGTCCAGGCCGCGCGGGTTGGCGGAGCCGCGGCCGGTGGGTTGGACGCGCGGCCAGGCGATCGAGAACCGGTAGGCGGTGAGGCCGAGTTCGGCCATCAGCCGGACGTCCTCGCGGAGCCGGTGGTAGTGGTCGGCGGCCACGTCGCCGGTGTCGCCGCCGTGGACCTTGCCGGGCGTGCGGCAGAAGGTGTCCCAGATCGACGGGGTGCGGCCGTCCTCGGCGGTCGCGCCCTCGATCTGGTAGGCGGAGGTGGCGGCGCCCCAGTGGAAGCCGGGCGGGAAGCGGAGCGCCGCGGTGTCGGGGGCGGGGGCGGGGTCCGGCAGGGGCATGGTGGTGTGCTCCGGAGGGGAGGGGGCGGAACGCCCGGCCGGGCGTCAAGGCAGCGGGGGAGTCCGAATTCGATTGGGTGGTTGATCTTCTCGTCCGGGTGATGTCGGTTCCGTCGCGTCGAGTGTGCGCCAAGAGTGGTGCGCCATGACCACTCCAGATGTGAACGTTTCCCCCAGGAAGACCCCGACCACCACCGCCGGTGACGGGGTGTCGGCTGCCCGGCCCTCGCGGCGCTCCGTCGTCACGATCACCGGCGCCTCGGTGCTCGCCGCCGGGCTCACCGCCGCCTCCGCCGCGCCCGCGACCGCGCTCGCCCCGGGCGCGGCGCCGGCCGTCGTGCCGTCCGTCGTGCCGGCGGGTACCGATGAGCAGGCCTACACGACGGTGGCCCGCGCGATCGCGGTCTACGACGAGCACGACCGGCCGCTCGTCCCGGGCTACCTGAAGATCGTCCGGGACGGCCTGCCGCCGGCCCGGGCGCGGGCGACCAAGCGCGTGCTGGTCGTCGGCGCCGGGCCGGCCGGGCTGCTCGCCGCCGACCTGCTCAACCGGGCCGGCCACGACGTCGTGGTGATCGAGGCCAACGGCAACCGGGTCGGCGGGCGGATCAAGACCTTCCGCAAGGGCGGCCACGAGGACGGCGAGCAGCCGTTCGCCGACCCCGGGCAGTACGCCGAGGGCGGGGCGATGCGGCTGCCCGAGAGCCACCCGCTGGTGATGGCGCTGCTCGACAAGTACGACCTTCCGCGCCAGGAGTTCCTGCTGGTGGACGTGGAGGTGGAGAAGCCGTCGGTGCGGGCCAACCGGGCCTGGATCCACGTCAACGGCCTGCACGTGCGCCGCGCCGACTACGAGGCGGACCCCAGGGAGGTCAACGCGAGCTTCGGGGTCACCGGCCCCGACCTCGCCCGGACCGCCGCCGCCATCTACGCCGTGGCGCTCGAACCCGCGCTCGCGCTCGTCCGCGGCAAGGAGGGCGCGGCGCTCGTCGAGGGCTGGGCCACCGTGCTGCGGCGCTACGGCCACTGGTCGATGTACCGGTACCTCACCGAGGAGGCGGGCCTGGACATCAGGACCGTCGACCTCGTCGGCACCATCCAGAACGTGACCTCGCGGCTGCACCTGTCCTTCGTGCACAGCTTCCTGTCCGCCGCGCTGATCGACCCGAGGACGAAGTTCTGGGAGATCAAGGGCGGCACCGCCCGGCTCGTCGACGCGCTCTACGCCGCCGTGAAGGGCAAGGTGCGGTTCGACCGGCGGGCGGTGCGCATCGACCGGAACGGCGGCAAGGTCCGGGTGCACACCGTCTCCGAGGACAGCCAGAGCGGCAGGGGCGGGGTCACCGAGGTCTTCGAGGGGGACGAGGCGATCATCACCGTCCCGTTCGCCGGGCTGCGACACGTGGCCTTCGACCCGCCGCTCGGCTACGGCAAGCGGCGGGCGATCACCGAGCTGCACTACGACGCCGCGACCAAGGTGCTGCTGGAGTTCTCCCGCCGCTGGTGGGAGTTCACCGAGGAGCAGTGGAAGGAGTCGCTGGACGGCATCGAGGCCGGGCTCTACGAGCGCTACCGGTCGGGCCGGGTCGAAGACGGCCGCTACCTGGGCGCGCACGTCTCGGTGCGGCAGCTCGGGGTGAGCGTCCCGGAGGAGCTCAGGACGTGCTTCGCGGACTTCCGCCCCGTCGGGGGCGACCCGGAGGCCGCGCACCTGCGCGGTGGCGGCTCGGTGAGCGACAACGCCAACCGGTTCGTCTACTTCGAGCACGCCCACCCGCTGGAGGGCAGCGAGGGCGGCGTGGTGCTCGCCACGTACAGTTGGTCCGACGACGCGCTCAAGTGGGACGCGTACGCCGACGAGGAGCGTTACCTGCGGGCGCTCGCGGGGGTGCAGGCGATCTTCGGCCGGCGCTGCGAGGTCTTCTTCACCACCAAGTGCAGGACGCAGTCGTGGGTGCGCGACCACTACGCCTACGGCGAGGCGTCGGTGCTGCTGCCCGGCCAGCACACGGAGCTGTTCCCGGACATCCCGGGCTCCGAGGGGCCGCTGCACTTCGCGGGGGACCACACCTCCACCAAGCCGGCCTGGGTCGAGGGCGCGCTCGAATCGGCCGTCCGGACGGCGCTGCTGGTCCACCAGGGCTGACCCCGGCGGCTCGTCGGGGCGGGGCGGTCCCCGCGGTGTGCGGGGACCGCCCCGGGTGGTCGGCCGCCGGACGGGCCAGCTGGGGCCGGCTGGGGCCGGCTGGGGCCGGCGGTCAGCGGCGGGTCGCGGTGACGAGGTGGTAGTCGAGCAGGCCGTCGCGCCAGGCGCCGAGGAAGTTGCGGGTCCAGTGGCCGTGCGGGACGGTGCCCTCCAGGTAGCGGTCCAGCCCCGGCCACACGTCCGCCCCGATGGACTCGGTGGCGACGTCGGTGAATCCGGCGGCGGCGAGGTCGGCGGTGAAGGTGTCGAGCGGGTGCGCGACGTCCAGGCCGTTGGCGAAGCTGCCGAGCAGGATGCTCAACCGCTCGGCGACGTCCGGCCCCTCGGCGCTGAAGAAGGTGGTGACCACCAGCCGCCCGCCCGGCCGCAGCACCCGGGCCGCCTCGCGGGCGAAGCCGGTCAGCTCGCGGAAGTGCTGGGCGGCCTCGACCGAGTACACGCCGTCCAGTGAGGCGTTCGCGAAGGGCTGGTCCTCCGCCGAGCCCAGCGCGTAGCCCAGCCGGTCCGGGAAGGTGGCCAGCGCCTTGGCGTTGACGGCGCGGGCGCGTTCGATCTGGTCCGGGTGGATGTCGACGCCCGTCACCGCGGCGAAGCGGAACTCGCAGAGCGCGAGCGCCGCGCCCAGCCCGCGCCCGCAGCCGACCTCGGCCAGCCGCAGCGACTCCCTCGGCTCCGGGAAGGCGCGCAGCACCCGTCGGTAGAGGTCCTCCTGGCTGCGGACGCGGTCCTCGGGAGTGGGCACGGTGGTTCGGATGCCGCTCCAGTCACCGAAGTTGATGTATCCGCCGGCAAAACCGGCGGTCCGTGACAGGTCGTCGGCGCCGTACGTCTGGCGTACCGGTCCGGGGATGCGGTCCTGGCTCATGGCTCGCTCGGGCTCCTCGTATGTAGTGGCGGCGGCCGGTGGGCGGCGGCGTCGGACGGGAGGGCCGGTGCTCCGGGTCTCCCGCGGGCGGCGCGCGCCGCAGTACGTACCCAAACACGCGCAGGGCGGAACTACCCGAAGGGAGTGGTTTCGCGGGACAACACGCAGGCCAATCGTCCTGTGTGTCATACGAGATGATGAGCTTGCTTGCTGTCGTCGCACTTGTCCTCGCGCCGGCTCCGTCGCCTCCGAACCCTACCGTTCGACCGGGGCGGAGGGGTGGACCGGCAAGGGGGCGCGCGGTACCGGTCCGGCGGGCGGAAAAGATCAGCGGTGCGGCCGCCCGACCTGCGAGACTGGCCGCCGGATCATCGGCACACCAGCGGAAGCGAGCGGCGTCATGGGCGTGGACACAGGGGACGGGCGGGTCGCCCCGCCGCTGACCGGTGGTGAGCGGGAGACGCTACGGGCGTTCCTGGACTTCCACCGGGCCACGCTGGCGAAGAAGTGCGCCGGCCTGACGGACGAACAGCTGCGGCTGCGGTCGAGCCCGCCGTCGGCCCTGACCCTGCTCGGCCTGGTACGCCACATGGCGGAGGTCGAGCGGACGTGGTTCCGACGGGTGATCGACGGGGAGGACGTCCCGCTGGTCTGGTCCCCGGAGGGCGACTACCAGGCCGCCTACGACACGACCGGGGCCGACCGGGCCGAGGCGTTCGCGGCCTGGGAGGCGGAGGTGGAGCGCGCCCGGCGGATCGAACTGGCGGCGGATTCGCTGGACATCACCGGCTACCAGCCGCGCTGGGGAGCGGAGGTCTCGCTGCGGCTGGTGATGCTGCACCTGATCCACGAGTACGCGCGGCACAACGGCCACGCCGACTTCCTGCGTGAGGCGATCGACGGCGAGGTCGGCCCGTAGGCGTACGCGGCGGCCGGTGGTCGCCGTGCCGCTGAAAACCTGTGGCCGGGCGCGGCTCGCCGTCCCTACCCTCCGTACATGCGCCTGTACCTCTCCTCCTTCCGCCTGGGGGACCACCCGGACCGGCTGCTCGCGCTGCTCGGCGGACCGGGCCCGGCCCCGGTCGCGGTGATCGCCAACGCCATGGACGCCGAGCCGCGGGAGGCCAGAGCGGCCGGTGTGCGGCGCGAGTTCGACGCTCTCGGCGGGATCGGACTGCGCCCCGTGGAACTCGACCTGCGGGAGTTCTTCGACCGCCCGCCCGAGGAGGTCGGGAAGACGCTCGCCCGCTTCCCGGCGGTCTGGCTCCGGGGCGGCAACGTGTTCATGCTGCGCTACGCCCTCGCCCGCTCCGCTGCGGACACGGCGCTGCTCGACCTGCTGCGCCGCGACGCACTCGTGTACGCCGGCTACAGCGCCGCCCCGTGCGTGCTCGCCCCGAGCCTGCGCGGCCTCGACCACTGCGACGACCCGCGCGTGGTCCCCGACACCTACGGAGAGCCCGCGGCCTGGGAGGGCCTCGGTGTGCTCGACCACGCGGTCGTGCCGCACGTCGACTCGCCCGACCACCCCGGGACGGCGGCCCTGGGCAGGGTCGCCGCGGGCTACCGGGCCGACGGCACCCCGCACCTCGTGCTGCGCGACGGGCAGGTGCTGGTGATCGACGGTCAGGACGCCCGGGTGTACTGAGCGGCGGCCGCACCGGGCCGCACCGGGAAGGACCGGCCGGCCGACGCGGGCCACCTCCGGGGCGGTCGCCGCGCTGATGGCCACCGAACCGGCGGTGCGCGGGATCAACGGCGACTCCGGCCACGGCCTCGGCCCCGGAGGCCTCCTGAACGGTCGACCCCGGCGGAGGCGCCACCGGCCCGAGTGACGGTTGTGTCGACGGTCCGTCATGGTGCGTGAGGAGAAGCTTAGTTCGGGACAACCGGTGCTCGCCAGGAAAGGTGTGGACCAATCCAGACATTCCCTATGCTCTCACCCTGATCGACTGATCGGAACGCGGTGGGGAGCGGCAGTGCGCATCAATCTGCTCGGACGGTTCGAGCTCCAGGACGACCACGGCAGGGCCCTGCCGAAGCCCGGCCCCAAGCGGCGCGCACTGCTCGCCGCACTCGCCCTGGACCTCGGCCGGACCGTCCCCGCCGAGCGGCTGACCGGCCTGCTCTGGGACGGCGCCCCGCCGGCCAACGCCCGCTCCGCGCTCCAGGGCCACGTCACCGGCGTGCGCCGACTGCTCATGGCCGCAGCCGACGGCGCACCCCCGGCCGGCTCCATAGCCGAGGACCCGGACGGGCTCCACCTCGTCACCCGTGGCGCCGGCTACGCGCTGCTCGGCCACCCCGACACCGTCGACGTCCACCGCTTCGAGCGGCTGTGCGCCGCCGCCCAGGGTGAACCGGCCGTCGACGCCGGGGGTCTGCTGCGCACCGCCCTCGCGCTCTGGCGCGGACCCGCCCTCGACGGGTGCGGCTCCGCCCGGCTCGCCGCCGAGGCCGGGCCGCGGCTGACCGCCGCCCGGTGGCGGGCCGTCGAACGGCTCGCGGTCGAAGCGCTCGCGAGGCGGGGGGAGGAGGGCGGGCTGATGCCGGACGCGGTGGACGAGTTGAAGGCGCTGGTCGCCGCCGAGCCGTGGCGCGGGAGCGCCGCCGCCCTCCTCGCCCGCTGCCTCGAACGGGCGCGAGCGAGCGGCGAACTTCCGTCCAGTACCTTCGAGTTCGCCGGGTGCTCCGGTGAACTCGCCCGCCTGGACGCGGCCGCCGCCACCGCCGACGGTCGCCCGCTGCTGCTCACCGGCCCCGCCGGCGTCGGCAAGACCGGCCTCGCCCGCGCCTGGGCGGAGCGCCGCGCCGACCGCTTCCCCGACGGCCGCCACACCGTCGACCTCCGCGGCGAGGACGGGGCCGCCGCCGTCACCCCCGCCGCGGCCCTGGCGGTGCTGCTGCGCGACCTCGGCGCGGACGAGGGCGAACTCCCGGACGGCACCGCCGAACGCGCCGCCCTGCTCGGCAGGTTGACCTCCGGTCGCCGTCTGCTGCTCCTGCTCGACGACGCCGGCTCCGCCGAGCAGGTCGAACCGCTGCTGCCCGGCCACCCCGAGGTGCTGGTCCTGGTCACCGGCCGCGCCGACCGGCTCACCGCCGACCTGGTCGCCCGGCAGGGCGCCGTCCCGCTGCCGCTCGGCGCGCCGGCCCCCACCGAGGCGGTCCGCCTGCTCGCGGCGGTGGCCGGCGCCGGCCGGGGCGTCGCGGGCCGGGTCGTCGACCGGGAACCGGAGGCCACCGCGCGACTGGTCGCGCTCTGCGATCAACTGCCTCTCGCGGTGGGGCTGATGGGCGCGCGGCTCGCGACCGCCGGTGGGAGCGTCGCCGCGCTGGCGGAGGAGCTGGCCCGGGTCCGCGCGGCGGGCTGCGACGGGGTGGCGGCGGCCGTGGAGGTCGGGTGGCGGGCCCTTCCGGCGGAGGCCGGTCGGGTCCTCACGCTGACCGGGCTGTGTCCGGGGGCGGTCCTCGACGCCCACGATGTCGCCGCGCTCGGCGGGGTCCCGGTGCCCCGGGCGCGCGAGCTGCTCGCGGCCCTCGTCTCCGCGCGGCTCGTCGAGCGGAGCGGGCCCGGACGGTTCGACCGGCCGGGCCCGGTGCGCCGGTACGCGGCCGAACTCGCCGCCGCCCTCCCGGCCGGCGAACGGGCCGCCGCGTTGGGCCGGTTGCTCGGCCGATGGGCGGAGACCGCCGAGGCCGCCGCCGACGCGACGGCCTGGTTCCGCCGTGCGCGGCCCGCCCTGGCGGCCCTGGCCGACGCCGGTGCCGCGCACGCCCTCGACGCGGAGGTGTGGCGGCTCGCCCACGCCTGCGGGCCCCTGCACTACCTCGACGGCGCCCACCTGGACGAGTGGGAGCAACTGGCCCGGGACGGCCTGGCCGCGGCCGAACGCCTCGGGGACCGGGCCGCCCGGCTCCGGCTGCGGACCGACCTGGGCCTCGCCCTGGTCTCCCGGAAGCGCTTCACCGAGGCCGCCACCGTCGCCGCCCGGGCCGTCGCGGAGGCGGAGGGCGTCCACGAGACCGCCGTCCGCGACCAGTGCCTCACCGCGCTCGCCGGCACCCTCGCCGCGTCCGGCCGGGGCTACGAGGCCATCGCCGTGCTGGAACGCGTCGTCGCCTCCTGCGAGGCCCGCGGCGACGACGCCCCGTCGACCGCCCGCGCCCTGGACCGTCTCGCCCACTGCCTGCACCGGGTGGGCGAGGCCGAGCGCGGCCTCGCCCACACCGACCGCGCCCTCGCCCTCGTCCGCGACCACCCCGACGACCCGCTGCAGGGCACCCTCCGCTTCAGCCGGGCCGAGGCCCTGCGCGTCCTCGGCCGCACGGAGGAGGCGCTCACGGCGTCCCGCGCGGCACTCGCCGCCGCCGGCCGGCACGGCGACACCCGGCTCACCCTGCTCACCCTCGACTTCAACGGCGCCCTCCTGGCCGAACTCGGCCGCCCCGAGGAAGCCGCCCACTGCTGGCGCCGCGCCCTCGCCCTGCACACCGCCGAGGGCCGCCCCGACCCGGTCCTGGAACGCCGCCTCGCCGCCCTGGAGGACTGAGGGGAGCGTGGGCGGTTGACGAGTCGGGGGTGGAGCGGGCTGTGGTCGGCGGCGCGTCGCCCTCCGGCTCGGGCGGCGCCGCGCGGGTCGAGGGAGCGGGGGGCCGACGGGCGGGGCGTGGCGAGGCCGGGGGAACGGCGTGTGGCCGGTGAGGGCCACCCTGCCTTGGCCGGGAGCGGTGCGGATGGGCGGTGCGCGGTGCGCGGTGCGTGGCGGTGGGCGGCGGGTCGCGTCCGGGTCGGCGACCGGGGCTGTCCCACGCGGGCCGGGGAGTGGGGTCCGTACGGTGGCCCCGGTCCGGGGGCGGACCGGGGCCGGTTCGGTGCGGGGTGTCAGCGGCGGCGGGGGGTGGTGAGGAGGGTGAGGGCGAGGGTGAGGATGGCGAGGCCGGACCAGGAGGCGGTGGGGAGGCGTTCGTTGAGGGCGGCGACGCCCAGGACGGCGGCGACCGCGGGTTCGGCCAGGGTGAGGGCGGTGGCGGTCTGGGCGGAGGTGTGGCGCAGGCCGCGGCCGAAGAGGCGGTAGGCGAGGAAGGTGGTGACCACGCCCAGGTGCAGCACCACGAGGGCGCCGCGCGGTGTGGTCAGCCAGCCGGCGGCGTCGCCGATCAGCGGCACCGGCAGGACCAGCACGGCCGCCGCGCCGAACATCGACCCCATCACCCCGGCGGACGGGTGGCCGTGGGCGATGAGCCGGCCGCCGACCAGGGAGTAGACCGCGTAGGAGAGCCCGGCGAGGGCGGCCAGCAGGACGCCGGGGAGGTCCATCGCGGTGCCGGCGCCGCCGAGTTGCGGGCCGAGCACCAGCAGGGTGCAGCCGAGGACGGCGGTCGACGTGGCGCAGGCCCAGCGGGCGGTGGGCCGGGGGCCGCCGGTGAGCCAGGCCAGCAGGCCGGTGAAGACCGGTGCGCTGCCGAGGGCGATGACCGTGGCCACCGCCACCCCCGTGCGGGCCACGGCGGGGTAGAAGGTGACCGGGTACCCGGCCACCGCGAGCGCGCCCAGGAGCAGCAGCCGCCGTTCGCGGGGCGTGCACGTCCTGGGCAGGGAACGGGCGGTGCGGTCGGAGAGGAGGAGCAGCAGCCCGCCGAGGGCCAGTCCGGCGCAGCCGATGGCGGCCGCCGGGGCGGCGGCGGGGGCGAGCGAGCCGGCCGTGCCGGTGGTGCCCCAGAGCACGGCGGCGGCGAGGACGGGCAGCGGACCGGCGAGGGCGCCGGGGCGCCGGGCCGTCGGGGGCATGGGCGCGGAGACGGGTGTGGGGGTGCGGGTCGGCACAGTCGTGGACTTCCGTTGTCGAATTCCTGGACGCGGGTTCGGAACGGGCGCACGGCACGGACCCCCGGCGCCCTGGTGGGCCGGCCGGGGCCGTGGGATCGGTCTTGCCGGTGTGTGCGCCCGGTCAGGCGGACAGCGGTGGCAGCACGACGTGCCAGTACGAGGTCATGCGCTGATGCTAGCGCCCGCCTCCGTCGGCCCGGCCCGGGGCCGGGCCCGCGGCGGGTGGTGAACGCCGGGCGGGGCGGCAGCCGTACTCGTCAGCGTGACGGTGATGACCACGGGACGTGGTGCTGGCAGGCTGGCCGCCATGGCGGAAGCGGTGGGCGAGGCGGGGGTCCGGGAGCTGGTCGCGGGGTGGCTCGCGGCCGAGCGGCCCGGCGAGGACGGGCGGGCCGGCGGTGACCGGGCCGGCGGCGGGTGGGCGGTGCCCCCGGCCGACGGCGCGGTGGTCGTCGCGGCGGCCCGCCGGCTGGCCGTGGACGGCCTGGGGCGGCGCGGGCCTCGGACGCCGGTGCCGGACGGGCTGCGGGCCATCGCCGAGGCGCTGGTGGTCGACGAGCATCCCTCGGCGGCGCGGTGGACGCCGCTGGAGCGGGCGCAGGCGGTGGAGTGGGTGGCGCTGCTGCTGCACCGCGTCGGGGAGGACGGCGTGACGGCGTTGACGGCCGAGCTGCTGCGGGAAACCGGGCCGGGGGACTCCGGATCGGGGGACTGCGGATCGGGCGACTCCGGGGTGGGGGACTCCGGGGTGGGGGACCCGGAACCCGAACCCGGGCGGTCCTCAGCCCGCTAACGTCGCCAGGCGTTCGTCCAGCTCGCGGACGACGGTGGTGTCGCCGAGCCGCCCGTACAGGCCGCGCGCCGAGCGCAGGGTGCCGACGGCCTCCGGGGCGCGGCCGGCCGCCAGCAGGAAGTCGGCGAAGTGGCGTTCGGCCACCGCGTGCAGATGGACGGCGCCGGCGAGCCGGCAGCGTTCCAGCGTCTGCCGCCAGGCCGTCTCCGCCTCCGCGGGCCGGCCGAGCAGTTGGAGGGCGTGCGCCTCGTTGATCATCGCGGAGAGGTGGAAGACGGCCATCGGGTGCTCGGCGAGCAGCGCGCGGGCCTCCTGGGCGCGCCGCAGCGCACGCTCCGGCTCGCCCGCGAGGCCGTAGAGACCGGCGGTGTTGCTGAGCGCGTAGGGGGCGTGCTCGGCATGGCCGTGCGCCTCCGCGAGGGCGATGGCCTGCTCGCCCAGCCGGACCGCCTCGGCCGGCCGCCCGCCGGCCGCCGTGGTCACGGCGAGCACGGTGAGGGCCTGCACCCGGACGGTGTCCTCGCTCCCGGAGGTGCGGTCGACGGCGCGGCGGGCCAGCCGGTGGGCCTCCGCCGTCCGGCCCCGGCCGCTCAGCGCGCGGGCCGTCACGGCCTCCATCGCGGCGACGGCCGCCGGGTCGCCGGTGCGGCCGGCCGCGTCGAGCCCGGTCCGCAGGCAGGCCAGCCGGTCGGCGGGGCGGCCGACGCTGTAGTAGAGGCCGTCGGCGCGGTAGGCGAGCTGCCAGGCGCGCTCGGCGTCGCCGTCCTCGGCGGCGGCGGCGACCAGGCCGCGGACGGCGGGCTCCTCGGCCTGGAACCAGTCCAGGGTCGAGCGCACGGAGGGGAACCGCGGCCGCCCGGCGCGCCCGGTCCGGGGCGCGGGGACGGACCCGGTGCCGGGGACGGCCCCGGCGCCAGGGGCGGGCTGGAGCAGGGCGGCGCCGTGGACCACCGTCGTGAGGTAGTGGTCGGCCAGGGCCGCGGTGGCGGCGGTGCGCTCCGTCGCGGGCCGTGCGTCGAGGAGTTCGGAGCCGTACAGCCGGATCAGGTCGCAACGGCGGTAGCGGCCGGGGGAGATCTCGGTGAGCAGGTGGTGCGCGGCGAGGGTGGCGAGCGCGCCGCCCGCCTCGGCGGGGCCGGCGCCGAGCAGCGCGGCGGCCGCCGGGACGTCCGTCTCGGTGCCCGGGTGGACGGCGAGCAGGGCGAGCAGCTGGGCGGCCGTGTGCGGCATGTGGCGGACCGTCAGATCGAGGGCGGCCCGCAGGCTGGTGCTTCCCCGGGTGTCCAGGGCGTCCAGCCTGGTCCGCTCGTCGGCGAGTTCGGGGACCAGGTCGGCGATCGCCCAGCCGGGACGGGTCGCCAGCCGGGCGGCGGCGATCCGCAGGGTGAGCGGCAGCCGCCCGCAGAGCTCCGCCAGCCGGTCGGCGGCCCTGGGTTCGGCGGCCACCCGGGGGCGGCCGAGCAGGTGCTCCAGCAGACGGCGGGCGTCCTCGGCGGGCAGCGGGCCGAGGCGCAGCGGGGCGGCGCCCTCGGTGGCCACCAGGTCCTCCAGGCTGCTGCGGCTGGTGATCACGGCGGCGCCGTGCGGGCCGGAGGGCAGCAGCTCGGTGAGGTTCCGGGCGTCGCGGACGTTGTCCAGCACCACCAGCAGGCGGCGCTCGCGGGTGAGCGACCGGTAGAGCGCGGCGCGGGCCGCCCGCTCGGCGGGCAGCTCGGCCTCCAGTACCCCGAGGGCGCGGAGGAACCGGCCGAGCACGGCGACCGGTTCGGCCGGCCGGCCGGGGCCGAAGCCATTGAGGTCGGCGAAGAGCCGTCCGTCCGGGAAGGCGGCGGACGCGTCGTGCGCCCACCGGACGGCGGTGGCGGTCTTCCCGGTGCCGGGCGGGCCGACCAGGACGGCGAGGCCTCCGGGGCCTCCGTCGCTGCTACCAGCGCGCAACCGCTCGCCCAGCCACTGGAGTTCGCCGGATCGGCCGACGAATCCGGCGGTCGGGCGCGGGAGTTGGTCGGGGCCCGGGGTCGGAGCCGTCGACCGCGTGTGCCCCGGCCGGACCGCGAACACGGCGTCGGGTCGCGTGAGTTGCCGGGATTCGGCGGCGGCGCCCCGCGCGGTGGCCGGCTGCGGGGCGGGCTTGCAGCTCGGGAACGGCGTCGGCGCGGCGCGCCGCGGGCGAACGGCGGCGGGTGCTGCGGGTGCTGCGGACGCGGTGCCGGCTGCCCCGTCTCCGGCGCTCCCGCCGGGCCGGGGGAGCCCGATGATGCGGCTGGGGGCCGCGCCGGTCGCGCCGGTCGCGCCGGTCGGGCGTCGCGCCGGCTCGTCGGCGAGGAGCCCGGACACCGCCGACCGCAGGGCGACGCCCGGGCCGACGCCCAGGTCGGCGGCGAGCCGGCGGCGGGTCCGGTGGTAGGCGTTCAGCGCGTCCCAGGGGCGCCCGGCCTGGTTCAGACAGAGCACCAGCAGGGCGGCGAGCGCCTCGTTCCAGGGGTCGGACTCCAGTGCCCGGTCGAGGTCGGACACCGCGTCCGCGCCGAGGCCGAGCCGCAGCAGCCGGTCGGCCCAGGCCTGCTGCGCGAGCGCCCGGTCCTTGCGGAGACGGTCGGCGAGCGCGTCCCGCAGGTCGGTCTCGGGCAGGTCGGCCAGGGCGTCGGGACCGTGCCACAGGTCGAGCGCCCGGCGCAGCAGGCCGGCCGCCGCCCGGTCGCCGTCCGGGGCGCTCTCCGCCGCGGCACGGGCCGTCAGCCGCTCGAACAGCGACGTGTCGACCGCGTCCGCCGGGCCGTCCAGCCGGTATCCCGGGGGGCGGGTCGACAGGACGAGTTCGGAGCCGGCGATCAGCTTCCGCAGGGCCGCGATGTGGCCCTGCAGCGCCGCGCGGGCCCGGGCCGGGGGCTCGTCCCCCCAGAGCAGTTCGAAGAACCGCCCGACCGGAACGGTGCGGCCGAGTTCGAGCGCCAGCAGGGCCAGCGCGGCGCGCCGCTTGGCGGCGGCGGGCTCGACGGACCGGCCGTCGGCGGTCCGGAGTTCCACCGGGCCCAGCAGTCGGACGAACACGGATTCTCCCTGGTGAGCGTGGGTGGATGTGGGCCCCCACCCGATGCGGGGCGCAGTCTAACCACGCCGGTCGTACGGTTTGTGACGGTTGGTGTGCGGCGCGGGGAAGGCGGGGAACCGCCGGTCCGCGCGGGCGACGGGCCCGGTCCGCCGCCACGGCGGTGGTGGGCGGGCGCGGCCCCGTCGTCTGCCATGGACAGAGCAGGGGTGCCGTCCGGTTGCGGTGCGGGCGGCGGCGGCACGGTCGGGCAGGCGTGTTCCGGGTGCAAACCAGAACGGTTGCCGGGCCGGGTGCCGACCGGCCGCGCCGCCGGGCGCGGTGCCCGGGACCTGTGGTGCGCCGGGTCCGGCCATGGCCCGTGGTGCGCCGGGGCGGTCGCGGGGACGGGCGGGCCGCCGCGCGACGGGGCGGCGGGTGCGCCCGGTGGTGCGGGAGGTGTGCGCGATCGGGAGCGCTGCGCTGCCCGAACAGACATGGGCGCGGAACCGGCGGGGCGCGGGCGCCGTGCGCGGAGGCCGCGTGCGCCCCCCGGCGGGAACCGCCCGCCACCAATGGTCAACGGCTCCGCCGCCGGTGCCGGTTCACCGGCCGTCGGGTTCCGGCGGACACGGCGGGCACCGGGGCGGGAACCCGTGAACCCGGCCGTCCGGACGCCCCGTCGACCAGGATGCGGGGCCGTGTCGGTTCCGCGTGCTTCGACCGCCGGGAAGGGCGATCATGCTGCGAATGAACGGGCCGCTGCGGATCACGGTCCTCGACAAGGACGCCTACTACGAGCAGCGCGCGGTGGTTCGGACCCCGTACGGCACCTACGTGCTGGAGGGGCGGATCGGAGCCTCGCTGGACGTGCGGGCGGACGAGTGGGAGCTGGAGTTGCAGCACTGCGTTCCCGGCGTCGGCTGGCGGCCCAACGTCCGGGTGCTGCCGTTCCCGTGGCAGACCTCGTCGGGCGGCCTGCGCAGCCGGATCGTGCGCAGCAAGGACTGCGACTGGCCGAACGGCGACCCCACCGAACGCAACTTCATCCTGCGGCTGTCCGCGACGGTGGCCGAGCGCCCGGTCCCGGCGCCGTCCCCGGTGGAGGGCGTGGGCCCGGCCACGCGCGGAGGGACGCGGACCAGTTCGGGGGCGGTGGGCGGCCTGGTCCCCGCCGTGCAGGGGACCGTGCCGGGGCTGGACGCCCAGCCCCGGGTGGCCCGCCTGCCGATGGGCCGGGTGCTGCCGGCGGAGTCGGCGGTGCCGGCGGTGCCCGTCGCCCCGGTGGCCCCGCCCGCGACGGCGGTCGCCGAGGCGTGGCACCGTTAGGCAGCGATCAGAGTTCCCAGGACCGGGGGCGCTCCAGCGCCTCCCACTCCGGGCGGAGCAGGGAGAGCATCGCGATGTCGTGCCGTCGCCCCCGGTGGAGGCAGGCGGCGCGGCGGACGCCTTCATGGGTGAAGCCGGCGCGGGCGAGGACGGTGAGCGCCGGGGCGTTGCCGGTGTGGGGGAGCGCTTCGAGGCGGTGCAGCGGGAGTTCGCCGAACGCGAGGTCGGTCAGGGCGTCCAGGGCGGCGCGACCGTGGCCGCGACCGCGGTGGTCCGGGTCGACGAGCAGGCGGACGGTGGCGGTGCCGTCGGACATGTTCTGCTCGGCCAGGGCTGCCGCGCCGACCGGAGTGCCGTCCGGGAGCAGGACGAGGAAGCCGTCGTGGTCGGCGTCGTCGATGTCGCGTTCGATCTGCTCGCGCACCGCCGAGAGCGGTCGCGGCCAGTGGCCCAGCTCGTGCGCGGCCACCGGTTCGGACCGCCAGGCGTGCAGCAGTTCGGCGTCGTCCACGTCGAGCGGGGCGAGGGTGACGGTCGGGGTGGCGTTCTTGCCGGTCATGGGCGGATGGTAGATCATCTCCGGCCCGAGGCGGGGCCTCAGGGGTGATCGGGGGTCTCCCCGGGTTCGGGCGCGCCGAGGGCGACGCCCGGGGTGAGGTGGAAGCGGTCGGGGGAGTCGGCCCGGGGGCGTTCGGCCGGGGGCATGGCGGCGCGGCGCTCCAGCCAGGCGCGCAGCCGGGTGAGGGCGTTGCGGTTGCGCTCGGAGGGGTCGCCGCCCGATTCGCGCAGCAGGACGCAGGCCGGGCGGTCGCCGTCGGACGGGACCACGCCGACGACGGTGAACGCCGTGCCCGGCGGGAAGACCGCCTGTGCCGGGCCGTCGGCGGAGTCGAACACGGAGGTGCGCCGGCCGGTGGCCGACCAGACGAGGAACTCCACGCAGGAGCCGGGGAGTTCGGAGCCCGGTGCGGTCAGGCCGGAGAGCGGGGCGGGCTCGCGGAACTGCCGGCCGGTCGGGTAGTGGGCGAGGACGGAGTCCGGATCGGGACCGGCGGCGGCACCGAGCAGCACGGCACCGTGGTGGCTCGGCAGGCGGCGCAGACCGGCGCCGAGGCAGCGCAGGAACGGCCGCAGCGCCGGGTCGCCGGAACGCGCGGCGGCCACCAGGGCGGCGCGGGTCGTCGGCACGCCGCTGTCGGTGTGGTGGAGCAGGACGGCGGCCAGGTCGGGCTTGAAGTCGTCCTGGGAGGTGGACCGAAGGCCGGGGAGCCGGGTGGCGAGCTGTTCGAGGCGGCCGGTGCAGCGGTGGTAGTGGTCGCCGAGCAGTGTGCGGACGGCGTCGCGCTCGGCGGCGCTGGTCGCGGTCACCGGTGCCGGGCAGTCGTCGAGGCCGAAGTGGCGGGCCGCCGTCGGGCCGGGGGAGGGTGCGGGCCTCCCGGCGTCCGGTGACTCCTCGGCCGGGCCGACCGCCGACTCGGGTGCGGGTGCCGGGTCCTCCGCCGCGGAGGGCCGGGAAGGCGGGGGCGGCGGGGACGGTGACGCGGGCGGGGAGGGCGCTTCCCGGTCGGGTTCGGCGGGCGGCTCGACCGGGGGGACCTCGGGGGTGCGGAACGGAACGGCCGCGCGGCCGCCGCCGGGAGCGGCGCCGGCAACGGCGGTGCTGCCGGGGGCGGGCGAGGGGGTGCTCGACTCGCCGGCGGTGACCACTGCCCGGCGGGACGGCGCGGTGGCCCCGGCGGAGCTGCCGGTGGCGGGGGCGGCGGTGGCCCGCACGGGTGTGGGTGGCGGGACGGGCAGCGGCTCCGGCACCGCGGGCACCTGGTGGCGCGCCGTCGGTTCGGCCTCCGTGACGGCCTGCGGGACCGTCGGCACCCGGTGCGGGGCGGGGAGTTCGGCTCGCACCGGGGCCTGTACCCCGGGCCGCACCGGTGCCCTCACCTCGGCCTGCGCCTCGGCGCGCACCTCGGCGCGAGCCGCCGTCGCCGGGCGCGGTGCGGCCGTCGGGCGCCCGATGCCGTACGACACCGGTGCCACGGCGGGCGGGCCGTTCAACGGCTGTTCGGCGCCGAGCCACTCCAGCTCGTGCATCCGGGCGACGAACCGGCCGACGCGTTCGGCGGTGGGTTCCAGCAGCCCGTGGACCAGCAGGCCGAACCCCTCGGCGCCGGCGGCCGGGAGCCGGTCCAGGAGGGTGCCGAGCTCCTCGAAGGCGTCGGCCGGCACCGGGCGGTCGCGCTCCCCGACGATCAGCAGCGGGCGGGCCGCCTCGGGGCGCCGGAAGCGCGGGGTGAGCACGTGCGGGGGTTCGGGGCGCAGCCAGAGCCCGGCGGGGACGGCCTCCAGGGCCCAGTACGGGAAGGCCCGGAACACCGCGGGCCCGTCGGTGCGCCAGTCGGCGCCGCCGTTGCGCCAGGCGGCGGGGGTGGCGGGGGCGCCGGGCGAGGTGGCCAGGCGCAGCAGGAACGGCTCCCAGCCGGCCCGGCCGTCGCGGTCCAGGACCCGCGAGGTGGGGCCGCCGGGGCCGAGGACGGGCAGCCCGATCGCGGCCTGCACCGGCCGGGCCGTGCGGGCGGCCAGTGCGCCGGTGAGCGCGGCGAGTTGGTCGGGGGCCGCCCACGGGGCGCTGACCAGCGGGCGGTCGGTGCCGAGCGGCAGGGCGAGCACGGCCTCGGCGAAGTCCTCGGGCAGCAGGACCGGTTGGGCCGGGGTGCCGATGATCACCACCGCGTTGCCGGGCGGGGCGGCGGCCAGCCGGAGGTCGGGCAGCGGGGCGGTGGACGGGTCTGCCGGGTCGGTGAGCCAGAAGCCGGCGGGCAGCCGCAGGACGCGTACGGCGTCGGCCCGGCCGCCGACGACCGGTGCGCCGGCGGAGGGCGATCCGGGGCCGGGTCCGGGCACGGGCGCGGTGACGGGTGTGGTGACGGGTGCGGTGACGGACGCGGCGGCGCCGATCGTGTCGTTGAGCCGGCGGGGCGCCTGGCCCGGTTCGCAGCGCCACCAGGAGGACGCCTCGACCGCGCCCGCCGGGTCGGTGACCTTGAGGTTGCCGCCCGGGGTGATCTCCACCAGGCCGTCCGGCGCGACCACGGGCACTCCGGCGCGCTCGGCGACGACCTCGGCCGGCCGCCGTCCGTTGGGTGCGAGCGCGGCCAGCCCGGAGGCGGCCAGCACCAGGTGGGCGGCGCCCCGGGCGCGGGCGATCACACCGAGGTCGGCCATCCGGTCGCGCAGGACCTTGGCCGAGTCGGGCGCGGCGGCGACCACCACCACGGCGTCCGGCACGGGCCGCAGGGCGCCGATCGCCGCCGTCAGATCGCCCTCGCGGGCGGTGGACGGGGCGATCACGAAGTGCGGGCCGACCGCGCGGAGCACCGACGAGCCCGGTGCCGCCGCCGCGCCCGCCGCCGGTGCGGGCGGCGGGGCCGGGGACGGCCCGGTGGCCGGCAGCGCGGCGCGGACCGGCTCGGCGCGGACCGGCTCGGCGACGGGCGCGGGCACCGCCGTGGGCGCGGTCGCGGCGGGCAGGGCGCGCTGCGGCCCGCGCCGGAAGCCGAAGCGGCGGCGGGGCTCGGCCGGGGGTGCGGGCTCGTCGGAGCGCGCACCGGTGCGGGAGAGGCTCATCGTCCTGGACTACGGCCCCCGCCGTGTCCCCGGTTCACCGGCGCCCGGCCGGAAGCGCCCGCCGACGGCGCCCGTCGCCTCCGCCCGCCGCGGACACCCGCCTACGCCCGTGCCGCCCGCTCGGACCCGGATCCCGGCCCGGATCCCGGCCCGGCCTCCGGCTCGGGCTCCGGCATCAGCCCCGTCTGCACCTGCACCGTCCGGCGCCGGGTGATGTGCAGCGCGCGGCCGGGCGGCAGCACCCGCGGCTTGACGCTGCCGAACAGCGTGCCCTCGCTCGGCGGGCAGGACAGCAGCGTGACCGGCGTGTTGACGTCCTGGAGCCGGCGCAGCAGCTGGTCGCTGTACGCCCGGCCGATCCCGTTGGCCGAGCGGGCGACGATCAGGTGCAGTCCGAGCTCGGTGCCCTGCGCCAGGTGTTCGAGCAGCGGGCCGAACGGACTGCCGCTCGACTGGCCGGGGACGAGGTCGTAGTCGTCGACGACGACGAACAGCTCCGGCCCCGTCCACCAGTCGCGCAGCCGCATCCGGGCCGGGCTGATCTCCTCGCCGGGCAGCCTGGCCTCCATGGCGCGGGCCGCGCCCGTGACGACCTGCCGGAGCACGTCCACCGAGACGGCGTAGCCGAGCCGGTACTCCTCCGGGACGCTCTCGTAGAGGCCGCGCCGGAAGTCCACGAGCATGATCCGGGCCTCCGCGGGGGTGTAGGCGGAGGTGATCCCGGCGACCAGCAGGCGCAGCAGGTTGGTCTTGCCGCTCTCGCTGTCGCCGACCACCAGCAGGTGCGGCGACTCCTCGAAGTCGTGCCAGAGCGGCGCGATCGCGGTGTCCTCCAGACCGATGGCGACCCGCAGCCGGCCCTCGGGCGCGGGCAGGGCGGCGGAGTCCAGCAGCAGCGGCAGCATCCGCACCTCGGGCGCGCGCGGGCCGCTCCAGTGCTCGTTGACGGCGTCGACGAGGTCCGCGACGCCGTCGGCGAGGTCCTCGGCGCCGCCCTGTCCGTCGATCCGGGGGACGGCGCCGAGGAAGTGCAGCCGCTCCTTGGTGAGGCCGCGGCCGGGGCTGTGCGGGACGGTCTCGGCGGCCCGCATGTTGATCATGGAGTCGATGGGGTCGCCGAGCCGCAGCTCGAAGCGGGTGCCGAACTGGTCGCGCACATTGCTGGAGAGCTCGCCCCAGCGGGCCGTGGCGACGACGAGGTGCACGCCGTAGTTGAGGCCGCGGGCGGCGATCGGGGTCAGCGCGGCCACCAGGTCCATGAACTCCTGGCGCAGGGTGCTCCAGCCGTCGATGACCAGGAACACGTCGCCGTGCCGGTCGTCGGCGAGCTCCGGGTCGTCCGTGGCCTTGCGGCGGCGGAAGGCCGTCATGGACTCCACGCCCAGCTGGGCGAAGCGCAGTTCGCGCCGCGCGATGATGCCGTTGACCTCGGCGATCGTCCGGCCGACCCGCTCCGGGTCGTGGCGCCCGGTGACGCCGCCGACGTGCGGCAGCCCACGCAGCGAGGAGAGCGTGCCGCCGCCGAAGTCCAGGCAGTAGAACTGGACCTCCTGCGGCGTGTGGGTGAGCGCCAGCGCGGTGATCAGGGTGCGCAGCAGGGTGCTCTTGCCGCTCTGCGGGCCGCCCGCGACGGCGACGTGGCCGCCGGCGGCCGACAGGTCGGCGGTCAGCAGCTCGCGCAGCTGCTGGAACGGGCGGTCCACCACGCCCACCGGGACGGTCAGCGTGCCGGCCGCCGGGCGCCCGTCGGGTGCCAGGCCGTGCCGGGCGGTGGGGGTGAGCGGCGGCAGCAGCTCGTCCAGGGTGGGCGGCACGTCCAGCGGCGGCAGCCAGACCCGGTGGGCGGGCGGGCCGGCGTCGAGCATCCGCGCGGCCGCCAGGTCCAGCAGGTTCGGGGCGTTCTCCTCGGCCGCCTCCCGGGCCTCCTCGGCGGCCAGCACCTCCGGGTCGGGATCGCGCGGCGCGATGTACGTGGTGCCGTAGGCCACGATCTGGCCGGCCACGGCGGCCTGCTGGACGGCGCCGCGCCGGCGCCGGTAGGGCCCGGAGACGTAGGCGGCCTTGAACCGGGTGAGGGTGGCGATGTCGCTGCGCAGGATGCCGTTGCCGGGCTGGGAGGGCAGTTGGTAGGCGTCGGGCACGCCCAGCACGCCCCGGCTCTCCATGGCGGAGAAGGTGCGCAGGCCGACCCGGTAGGACAGGTGGGACTCCAGGGCGTGCATCCGGCCCTCGTCCAGCCGCTGGGAGGCGAGCAGCAGGTGCACGCCCAGCGAGCGGCCGAGCCGGCCGATCATGATGAACAGCTCCATGAAGTCCCGGTGCGCGGAGAGCAGTTCGCTGAACTCGTCGACCACCACGAAGAGCGTCGGCAGCGGGTCGAGCTGGACGCCGCCGGCCCGCGCGGTCTCGTAGTCCAGCAGCGAGCTGTAGTTGCCGGCCGAGCGGAGCAGCTCCTGGCGGCGGTTCAGCTCGCCGTGCAGGGCGTCGCGCATCCGGTCCACCAGGGCGGCCTCGTCGGCGAGGTTGGTGATCACCGCCGAGGTGTGCGGGAGCTGGTCCAGGCCGAGGAAGGTCGCCCCGCCCTTGAAGTCGACGAGGACGAAGTTGAGCGTCTCCGAGGAGTGGGTGAGCGCGAGCGCGAGCACCAGGGTGCGCAGCAGCTCGGACTTGCCGGAGCCGGTGGCGCCGATCAGCATGCCGTGCGGGCCCATGCCGCCCTGCGCCGACTCCTTGAGGTCGAGCTCCACCGGCTTGCCGTCCGCGCCGACACCGATCGGCACCCGCAGCCGCCGGCCGCGCGGGCGCTCGGCCCAGCTGCGGGCGACGTCGTGCTGGTGCAGGTCGTTGATGCCCAGCAGCGAGGTGAGGTCGAAGTCGGTGCTGAGCGGCTCGGAGACGTCCACCGCGTCGCCCAGCCGGTACGGGGCGAGCGTGGTGGCGTAGCGGCGGGCGGCCGGCCGGCCCAGCGCGTCCGGGCGGCCGAGTGGGGTGGTCTCGTCGCGCCGGTTGCGGTCGGCGGTGACCAGGTCCAGCCGGTCACCGGTGATCCGCAGCCGCAGCCGGAACGGCGCGTGCTGCCACTCCACCGCCCCGGAGACGTCCAGCAGCACGGCGTTGCGGTACCCGGCGAGCAGGGCGCGGCTGCCGCCGGGCAGCTTCACCCCGTCCAGGACGATCACGGTGAACGGCTCGTCCCGGCCGGGCTGGGTCTCCGGCTCGAACGGCGGCCGGTCGGTGAACTCCGGGCCCAGCAGCTGTTCCAGCTCCACCAGGGAGTCGGCGACCAGGCGCACCGGGCCGGCGCCGTCCGTCTCGGTGGGGTGCAGGGCGTGCGGCAGCCACTTCAGCCAGGCCCACTCCTCGCGCAGTTCGGGGGAGACGGCGGCCGCGACGCGCAGCTCGTCCGGGGCGTGGAAGAAGGCGAGCTGGGCGATCATGGCCCGGGCCAGCGCGCGGGCCGGTCCGGGGTCGGCCGCCTCGGCGGGCTCCACCGCGGGTGGGGCGGTCTCCGCTGGGTCGGCGTCCGGCGCGGGGTGCTCGCAGCGCAGCAGCACATGCGCGTAGCCGCGCACATGGACGGCGATCGGCTGGTCGGCGATCGAGCCGTAGGCGTGGATGAAGCGGCGCAGCGCGTGCGCGCAGAGCGGCTCCAGGTCCTCGACCGGCTGGGTGGCCAGCGGGGCCAGCTTGACCGCCAGCCGCTGGGAGCCGGTCGCGATCCGGACGTCGCCGAAGTCCGGGTGGGCCGCCCGTCGTTCCCACAGCCGCGAGGTCCGCACCAGCGAGCCGAGCGAGTCCGGCGCGGGGTGGCGCCAGGCGAGTGCCAGCCGCTGGTCCACGATGTGGCGCCGGACCTGGCGGCGCACCTGGGACAGGTAGCGCAGGTAGTCGCGGCGCTCGCCGCGCAGCTGGCGCTTGCGGTCGCTGGCGCTGCGGAACAGCTGGGTCACCAGCATGCCGACGGCGGACAGGCCCATCATGCCCATCGCCACATAGGTGAGCGGCCCGCCGCCGCCCTGCGGGTTGAGGAAGATCATCACCATCGAGAGCGAGCTCAGCGCCATCGGCGCCATGGCGATCATGTTGGACATGCCGCTCTGCGCCTCCGGAAGCACCGGCGGCTCCTGCAACTGCAGTTCGCCGTCCGGCATCGCCGGTCCGGGGCGCCGGGGCGGACGATCGACCAGGACCACGCTCAACGGGGGCTCTCCTCTCACGGCGCCGGCGCCGACGCCGGTGGCGGCGGGCCCGACGGCCCGGGCCGCACCGCACTCGGGCCTACGGCCCGCGGGGCTCCGGCGGTTCACCGAGCGCCTTCGCCGCAGCGGGTGAACCGTCCGCCCGGCGCGGTCCGTACCTGTGTGACGGGAGCACGGGCAGACGGGAGACGCGACAGGTGAGCACCAGCACGGCGGCGACAGGACTGGTACGGCTGAGGTTCCGCGCCCCCGGCACCGCCTTCGAACTCGTCCTGCCCGGCGACGTGGTCCTCGCCGACCTGCTGCCGGCCGTCCTCGGCTACGCCGGCCCCGACGTCGCGGAGAGCGGTACCGAGCACTCGGGCTGGGTCCTGCAGCGCCTCGGCGGTCCGCCGCTCGACGAGGAGCGGACCCTGGAGGAGATCGGGCTGGCCGACGGCGAGGAACTGTTCCTGCGCCCGGTCCGGGAGACGCTGCCCGAGGTGCACTTCGACGACCTGGTGGACGGCGTCCGCACCGGTACCACCGCCCGCGGCGACTCCTGGCGGCCCGCGATCACCCACCACCTCGCACTGGTCCTCGCCGTGCTCACGCTGGCCGGCGGCCTGCTGCTGCTCGCCCGGCCCGGCCCGGACGGCCCGCGCTGCGCCGCCGCCGCGGTCGTCGCGGTGCTGCTGCTGGCGGGCGGGGCCGCGGCGGCCCGGCTGCTCGGCGACTCCCCGGCCGGGACGGCGCTGGCCGCCGCCGGGGTCTGCCACGCCGCGGCGGCGGCGGCGCTGGTCCCCGGGGTCACCGGCCCGGCCCGGCTGCTCGCGGGCGGCTCGGCGGCGGTCGGCGCCACCGCGGTGGCCCTGGCCCTGGTCGGTTCGGGGCCGTTCTTCGCCGGGCTGCTGACGAGCGCCGTCTTCGCCCTCGCCGCCGGCGCGCTCGCCGCGTACGGGCTGCCGGCCACCCATGTCGCCGCGGGGGTCGCCGCCGCGGCCGTGCTGTTCGGCGCGTTCGTCCCCGCGCTGTCGTTCAAGCTGGCCGGGCTGCGGCTGCCCGCGCTGCCCCGCAACGCCGACGAGCTCCAGGAGGAGATCGAGCCGTTCCCGGCCGACGACGTCCTCGCCCGCAGCCTGGTCGCGGACAGCTACCTGGTCGGGTTCTTCGTCGCGGTCGGCTCGGCCTGCGCGCTCGCGCTCACCGTGCTGGCGCCCGCCCGCGACGACGGCTGGGGCACCACGGCGATGGCCGCCGACCTGTCGGTGCTGGTGCTGCTGCACGCCCGCGACATCGGCGGGCTGCGCCAGCGGCTCGCGCTGCTGCTGCCCGGGGCGCTGGGGCTGGGCCTGCTGGCCGTGCGGATGGGCTGGGACGCCGCGCCGGGCGGACGGCTCGGGGTGTTCACCGCGCTGGCCGTCGTCGCGGGCGGGCTCTGCGCCGCCGCCTGGACGCTGCCCGGCCGGCGGCTGCTGCCCTACTGGGGCCGGGCCGGTGACCTGCTGCACTCGCTCGCCGCGCTCGCCCTGCTGCCGCTCGCGCTCCAGGTCTTCGGCTTCTACGGGGCGATGCGCGGTCTGGCGGGCTGACCCGCCCGGCCCGCGCCGGACCGACCCCGGCACCCGACCCCGGCACCCGACCCCGGCACCCGACCGGGGCAGCCGACCCCAGGCACCCCCCAGGCACCCCCCCGGAATCCGACCCGAGGCATCCGACCCGAGGTGTCCCGCAGCGAGGAGGACCACCGCGATGCAGTCCCGACGCGACCAGGTGCAGGCCCACCTGTTCGTGATGAGCCGGGTCGCCGCCGGCGTCCTGCGCGCCGAGCCGGACGCCCCCGACACCCCCGTCGGCCGGACCAACCGCGGCGCCGCGATCGGCCTCGCCGTCGCCCTGCTGATCGGTGCCGGCGCCGGTGTCTACGGCCTGGTCAAACCCGGCGGCGCGAGCGGCTGGAAGCAGCCCGGCACCCTGGTGGTGGTCAAGGAGAGCGGAGCCCGCTACGTCTACGCCGGCGGCCTGCTCCACCCCGTGCTGAACGAGGCCAGCGCGCGGCTGCTGGCGGGCGACCAGCTGAAGGTCGACCAGGTCTCGGCCCGCTCGTTGGAGGGCACCGGGCGCGGCACCCCGGTCGGCATCGTCGGCGCCCCCGACGGCCTGCCCGCCGCGAACGCCGTGGGCGGCGCCGACTGGCTGCTCTGCGGCATGCGGACGGTGGCCGCCGGGACCGGGGCCCCGGCGGCCAAGCCCGCCCCGCAGCTCTCGGTCGCGATCGGCACCCGGCAGAGCGGCCGGCCGGCCGGCGAGCAGGGCGTCCTGGTCGCCGGGCCGGACGGCGCCGTCCACCTGCTCTGGCACGGCCGCCGCTTCGCGGTGGACGCGGCGGGCGGCGCGGTGCGGGCGCTCGGCTACGGCTCCGTCACCCCGGTGCCGGTCACCGCCTCCTTCCTGGCGGCGTTCCCCGGCGGACCGGAGCTGCGCGCTCCCGACGTGCCGGGCCGGGGCAAGGACGGCCCGGCGCTCTCCGGCTGGCCGACCCGGACCGGCCAGCTGTTCACCGGCACCGGCGAGGAGCGCTACCTGCTGGCCGAACAGGGCCTGGTGGCCGTCACCCCGACCCAGTTCGCCCTGCTGCTGGGCGATCCGCGCACCCAGCAGGAGGCCTACGGCAACGGCCCGGCGACGCCCGCGCAGGTCGGCGCCGCCGACCTCGCCGCGCACACCGCGCCGGCCTCGGCCGCGGCGGCCTTCACCCCCGAGGGACTGCCCGCCCGGCCCCCGGCGCCGCTGGCGCCCCGGGGCGAACAGGCCCTGTGCGCGGCGCTGCGGCCGGCCGACGCGGGCGGCGAGCTGGACGTGTCCGTCCTGGACGCCGCGCCCGTGCTCGGCCTGCCGCCGGTGCTCCAGCCCGGGGTGCTGCCCAGCTGCACCCCGGCCGACCGGATCGCGGTGCGCCCCGGCGGGGGCGCGCTGGTCCGGGCGCTGTCCGGCGCGGGCTACGGCGGCACGCTGTACCTGGTCACCGACGCGGGTGTGAAGTACCCGCTCGCCTCGCCGGCGGTGGCCGAACGGCTCGGCTACCCGAAGGCCGCGCCGACGGCGGTGCCCGGGCGGGTGCTGTCCCTGCTGCCGACCGGCCCCAGCCTGGACCCGGCACCGCTGGCGGGCGGCGTCGTCCAGCCCGCGGTGACCGGCGAGGGCCACTGCACGCGCTGATCCGGGACGGCGCCGGGCGGGGTGAACCGCCGCACCGGGCCGTCCCGTTCACCCTGGCGGGCCGGCCCGACCGGCCCGCGGCGAATCCCGCCGGCCGGGAGCGGCCGGCGGCAGCGGAGGAGGTACGCACGTGGCGCAGCAGACGACGGTCAGCCAGCAGGTCCTGCAGGACATCAGGACCCAGGTCGAGCAGAAGTACGCGGCGATGAGGACGACCGCCTCCTACATCGAGGACATCAACACCGCCATCCGGGACAGCTTCGAGGGCGCGGCCAGCACCGCCTTCCAGAACAACATCAACGCCTGGCTGGAGCAGTACGCGAAGGTCAGCCGGGACTACGACGCCTTCCACGGGAAGTTCGGCGACACCAGCCAGATCTTCTCCGCGACCGGCGACCACACCCTGACGGTCGCGACCAACAGCCTCGGCGGCGAGCCCGGGCCCGCGTCCTACGTCGAGGGCGTCCTGAACCCCGGCTCGGCCCGCTGACCCCCGTACCCACCCACCGACCGTTCGATCAGAAGGGGACCCACCATGGCCGAAGGCCACATGTCACTCCACTACGCCGGTGTCGACACCGCGATCAGCGATCTGGAGGCGCATGCCAAGACCATGCACGATCAGATGGAGGACCTCAGGTCCTACCTCGCCAGCAAGATCAACGTCGAGCTGGTGGGTGACTTCTCGGTCGCCGCGGGCACTCTCGCCACGACGCTCCACGACGCCGACGTGGCGATGGGCGGCAAGATCGTCAACGCCCACAACGCGCTCACCGAGATCCGCGGCGCCATCAAGGACGCGGACATGCGGGCGAGCACCCACTTCGACCACGTCCAGGGCTGACCGGCGTGGCGGACGAGGAGAACGGGGACAAGGACGGCGGGACCGTCAAGATCACCGACGGCTTCCTGGCGACCTTCTCCAACACGACCGTCAAGGCGTTCCTCGACGCCGTCAAGACGTCCGTGCCGGTGCGGGAGCTCAGGGCCTACGCCGACGGCACCACGCCGTTCCTGACGGGCAACAACTCCGGCAACTTCACCGCGCCGGGCACGCTCGCCACCACGCTCAAGGCCTATGACGACTCGGTCGCCAAGATGCTCGGAACGGTCGTCGGCCAGTTCGAGACGCTGATCATCGATCTCCAGCTCGCCGACCGCTACCTGAACAACGCGCTGGACGACGCGCTGGACTACGCGCAGTTCATGAAGCTGGCCGGGCGGACGCTGAACTCCGGTACCACCGGCGCCAAGTAATCCGGCGGGGGATCCCCCGCCACCACCGCGGAGCCGGCCCTGGCCCGGGCCGGCCCCGCGCCACGTCCGGTCGGGCTCGGCCGCGAGAGGGGACGCCATGGGGCACATCTGGGAGGACGCGCTGACCTTCCTCCAGTCGACGGCCGACACGAAGCCGGCCACCCGCGAGTCGGTGCGCGACGACGAGAAGCCGTGGGTCAACACCGACGTCCGCAAGCAGGTGGTGCACTACGGCTGGCAGGGCGTCCAGGGCGACGGCACCGACGTGGCGCTCGACAGCTGGGTGGCCTGGTACTTCACCTACACGGTGGGCGTCAGCACGGACGTGAAGCACGCCAGCTACGTCGTCGGCACCAATGTGAACTACCCGAACCTCGACGGCGCGGGTGCCAAGTTCGCGGCGTGGACGGGCAGCAGGGCGCCGCTGGAACGCTTCGTCGACGGCACGATCAAGGGCAACGACCGGCTCGACCCGGCCGGCTTCACCAAGGCGGCCGACAACCTCCGGGACTTCACCTACTTCCTCGACGGCTGGATCGCCAAGATCGGGACGGACTGGGTGAAGGGCATCGGGGAGGCGGACGGCGACTGGCAGGGCAGCGCGGCGAACGCCCTGCGGGCCCTGCTCCTGGCGTTCCGCAACGAGATCGACGCCGACAACCGGATCATCCGGATGGCCGATGTCGGCTCCTACCTGACGCCGTGCAAGGCGCTCGTCGAGGACCAGATCGCGGCGCTGTGGAAGGGCTTCCAGGCCTGGTGGGCATCGACGCAGGCCTGGCCGACGAACACGGTGACCGCGGCGCTGATGGAGGGGCTCAAGGGCGCGACGCTGAAGATCGAGAAGGCGTCCGACCGGACCCCGACGTGGCACAGCCGGGAGGACCCGGCCAACGGCGCGGCCGACGCCTACGGCAGGCTCGACCTGCTCAGCTCGCTGAAGGTGACCGTGACCGGAGCGCCGTTCGGCGACCCCACGACGGTCGACTTCTGGAAGCAGGTCGACAAGCGGGCCCGGGAGATCTGGGTCGCCAATGTCGTGAAGATCCTCGACAAGGCGGCCGACGACGCGCTGACCGCGATCACCACGGCCTACGGGGCCGCCACGAACGCCGCCCAGCCGCTGAAGCCCTTCCCGCTGATCATGCCCGACCCCAAGGACCCCACGAAGGACGATCCGACCAAGGACCCGACCAAGGACCCGGGCAAGGACGACCCGACGAAGGACGTCCCCGACATCAAGGACATCACCGGCGGCCCGGACACCAAGGGCGGCGGTGGTCCGGACATCAAGGACATCACCGGCGGTCCCGACATCAAGGACATCAAGGGCGTCGGTGGCGGCAGCGGGGGTGGCACCGGGGGCAACAGCGGCGGCAATACGCCGAACCTCAACCTCGGTGACATCGGCGGCAACAGCGGTGGCAACACACCGAACCTCAACCTGGGCAACACGCCGAACCCCAACCTCGGCACCGGCGGCCCGGGCAGCGGCAGCTCCGGCACCGGCCCCGACCTGATCGGCAACCCCTTCCCGAACCTCAACACCGGCCCGCTGCCCGACAGCCTCCTCCCGGGCGGCAGCGGCTCGAACCGGCCCGTGGTGGTGCCCCCCAGCTCCGTGATCACCAAGGACGGGCGGATCGTCGACGAGAACGGCAACCCCGTCCTGGACTCCAACGGCAACCCGATGGTGGCCGGCCCGGGTTACACCATCGGCCCGGACGGCATCCTGCGCGACGGCGGGGGCAACACCGTCTCGCAGTACCGGCAGCTGCTCGCCGACCGCTACTCCGCGGCGGGCGACGACGGCGGCGGTGGTGACAACCTGCTGACGCCCAACGAGTTCGGTGCCGGCGGCTTCTCCTACAACACCCTGGGCCTCGGGGCCGGGGGCTCGGGCGGGGGAGGATCGCTCGGCCTCGGCGGCGGTCCGATGATCACCGGGATGGGCGGCGGCCTCAGCAACCGGGCGCTGGCCGCGGGCGGCGACCCGTCCGCGACCAAGGCCGCGGTCGACCAGGCCAACGCCGAGCGCGTCGCCGCGGAGCGTGCCGCCCGGGCCGCGGCCCAGGAGCAGGCCGCCCTGACCGGCCGGGGGACCACCACCACCTCCGGCGGGATGCCGATGATGCCGGGCGGCGGCATGGGCGGCGCCGGCGCGGGCGGCGCCGGCAACGACAAGGACCGCCGCCGCACCACCTGGCTGGCGGAGGACGAAGAGGTCTGGGGCACCGACTCCGGTGCCGTGCACGGCGTCATCGGACGCTGACCCCCGGCCGGGTGCCCTCCGGTCCGCCCGATCCGGCGGACCGGAGGGCAGCCGGGCCACGAGCAGAGATGAGGAGCAGCGCATGAGCAACCCGTTCGCGGACCAGATCGCCCAGGCGATGGCGGACATGCAGACCGAGCTTGCCAGGGCGGAGGCCATGCAGCAGGAGATGAACGAGCTCACCGGCTCGGTCACCTCCAAGGACCGGATGGTCACCGTCAAGGTCGGCTCGCAGGGCCAGGTCGTCTCGATGACCTTCCACACCAACGACTACCGCGACATGGCCCCCGCCGAGCTCGCCAAGGTCCTCACCGACGTGCTCAACGAGGCCCGGGCCGACGTCGGCAGGCAGGTCGCCGAGCGCATCTCGCGCTTCGACGGGATCGGCGAGACGCTGCGGCTCTCGATGACCGGCGGCACCGAACTGGACGAGATCCTCGAACCGCTCTGGGCGATGGGCCCGGGCCACGACGCCGAGGAGCGGAAGAAGAAGACCGACCGGCAGGAGGAGTTCCGTGGTTGAGCCGAACACCACCGCGAAGACGGCGATGCTCAGGAAGAGCTTCGCCGAGTTCTTCGAGCTCAAGGACTTCGTCGCGCAGCTCACCACCGAGGCCGAGCACATCAACGAGATCAACCTGAGCGTCGGCGGCAACGACGACATCGGCAAGCAGTACCACACCCAGGTCGACGACGGCACCAAGAACCTCTACGAGCTGCTCCTGAAGATCGGCTCCACCGTGGGTTCGGTCGGCGAGAACGGGGAGCTCCTCGCCGTCACCCTCGACCGGGCCGGCGACCACGCGAACGACCTCGCCAACGGCTTCTGATCCACCCGTAGCCGACGGCCCGACCCTACGCACAACCGGAAACGGCAGGCAGCTCCCGTGGCGCACTCCTCGATCGAGGTCAACGAATCGACCGCACGGTTCTTCACGATCATCACCGGCATGCCCTGGCCGGAGATCAAGGAGGGGGACCTGCGTGAGGTGCGGGACGCCTACGAGCAGCTGCACAAGGAGCTGCCGGAGCTGCGGGCGCTGATCGAGAAGGTGGCGATCGCCTGTGCCCGGCAGTTCAAGGGCCAGGCCGCCACCACGTTCGCGTACCAGATGAACGCGTTCATCGGCCGCTCCGGCACCGGCGGGAAGGCCGGGGAGGACTACGTCTCGGCGGCGGCCAAGACCGCCAAGGCGCTGGCGGACTGCGCCGGTGACGTGGCCAACGCGGTCGAGTACACCAAGTGGATGGCGATCGCCCAGCTGGTGCAGCTGCTGGTCGAGATCGCACTGGCGATCTTCTGGGCGCCGTTCAGCTTCGGCACCAGCCTGTCCGGGATCGTGCTCAAGAAGCTGCTCACCAAGGTCGCGCTCACGGCCCTGATGAAGTACCTGCTCAAGACCATCGCGATGCACACCTTCTCGGGCATCGTGGGCGGTCTGCTGATGGACGGCATCATCCAGAACCTCCAGATCGGCCAGGGCAACCGCAAGGAGATCGACAAGGAGTACACCAAGCAGGCGGTGCTCTTCGGTGTCATCGGCGGCATCCTCGGCGGTCCGCTCGACCTGCTCGGCCTGGGCCTGGGCAAGCTGCTGGGCCGGCTCCTCGGCAAGAGCGGCGGCCGGCTGCTGGCGGACAAGCTCAGCGACTACCTGGTCGACGGCGAGCTGAACAGCCTCAAGGGCACGCTGAAGACCGCCGCCGAGGCGGCCGCCACGTCCGGTGAGAAGGGCACCCTCGGCACCATCGGCAAGGAGGCCTCGAAGGCGGCCGCCGACGAGGCCCTGAAGAAGGCGCAGGCCACGGCGTTCGCCCGGGACCTCGGCAACCTGATGGAGGCCTCCGCCGAGCAGCTCCAGGCGGGCTTCGGGAAGACCGGCAAGGGCACGCTCTCCGGGATCTTCGTCAAGGAGATGGAGAAGACCTTCGTCAAGCACCTCGGCGAGCAGCTCGGGAAGAAGGAGGCGGCAGCGCTCGGCCGCGAACTGGGCGAGGCCTTCGCCCAGAAGTGGGTGGGCAAGGCCCAGCAGAGCGTGCTGTCCCGGGGCGCGGCCAGCGAGGGCCTGAAGGAGGCGCTCGGCGAGGTCCTCACCCAGGAGCGCAACGCCGGCAAGGGTCTGACCACCCATCAGGTCGAGGCGCTGGGCAAGCACCTGCCGGACCTCGCCGACGGCCTGACGCAGGGCAACAAGATGTTCCAGCTCGGCCTGGCACTCGGCAACTACATCCAGTCCGGCACCCAGAACGTGCTCAGCGAGGGCTTCTACAACCTCATCTTCGGCGAGAACCACGAGTTCACCGTCACCGCGGGCAGCTTCGTCGGCGGCATGATGACCGCGATGATGGGCCACGTCCTGCACCTCGGCACCTCGCCGCTGATGCACGGCTACGCCGACCTGGTCCAGCGCACCCAGTTCCAGGCCGTCAAGGAGGGAGCGGGCAAGTACTTCCCGCTCTACCACCCGATCAGCTTCGCCGCGCTCGCCAGCATGGCGTCCGGCAAGATCGTGCCCTTCCCGGTGCCGCGGATGGGCCACCCGGAGGCCTTCGAGTTCGCCAAGAGCTTCCGGATCGACTCGTTGGAGGACGTCGCCAAGGGCCTGTCGCACGTCTCGGGCGTGGACATCAAGACCCCTCCGGCCGACCACGAGGTGGCCGAGTGGATGCAGCAACTGCTGCCCTACGTCGACTTCCTGGCGGAGGAGCGCGGCGGCGGTGACCACCTGTCGCCGGCCGAGACGCCCACCCGCACCGTCGGCGGCAGCACCGACACCCTGGTGCCGAAGGACCACGAGGCGTCCACCGGGACGCCGAAGAAGGGCGGGGCGAAGGCCGGGGATGGGATCGCCCCCGCGACGCCGGCCAAGGTCGAGTCGGAGGGCACCGCGGCCGCCGCGCCGAAGCCCCGGCCGCAGGACTCCGAGCAGAAGGCGCCGGACCAGAAGCCGCCGGAGCGGAGGCCCGCGGAGACGCCGGGCCAGGAGGCGCCCCGGAAGAGCACCCCGGGCCGGCAGCGTCCGACGTCGCCCGTGCCGACCGAGTCCGGCGGCGACGGGCTGGGTGCCCCCCGGAACCGGGGCGACGGCACCACCACGACCACCGTCACCCATGCGACGGCCACCGCGACCGCGACGGCCCACGCCGGTGGCGACCGCGGCCGACCGGCACCGGTCACCACCACCTCCGGCGACCACACGGTCCCCCAGCCGGACCCGAAGCCGCCCGTCGCACCGCGCCCGCCGGCCGGGACCGACGACGCCGGCCGGCACGAGGTGCAGGAGCCCGCCCCCCGGACCCCGCAGCAGACCGGCAGCATCGCCTCGGTGCTGCTCGGCCGGGACACGCCCGTCGTCCACCCGGCCGACGACACCGTGACACCGCCCCGGACCCCCGACGACGAGGTCCTCCCGCAGGCACCCCCGGGCTCCGACACCCCCGTGCCGCCGCCGGCCGCCGCCACCACGACGGCCCCGGCGAACGCCGCCGCGCCGCTCGCCCGGCACAACGCCTGGCAGCCCACCGAGACCGACGGCACGCTCAAGGGCGGCCCGCGGCGCCCGCCCGCCCTCCAGGACGGCGAGCGGCAGGAGACCCTGCCCAACGGCACGGTCCGCGTCTTCAAGGCGCAGCTGGACCCCTCGGTCGAGTCGGGCGCGCCGCTCGCGGCCTTCCCCTCGCGCTGGAGCCGGTCGCTGCTCGACCCCGGAACCGTCTACTACCCGAAGGGCTGGACCGAGGCCCACCTCGCCGCCCGGGTCGACGAGGCGCTCGGGAGCACCCAGCTGGTGCGCGTCGAGAACGGCGTCACCTTCAAGCTGGGCTACGTCGACGGTGTGTGGATCGAGGGCATGTACCTGGCGGACGGCAGCCTCATGGGCCACCGCCCGTCCCCGTACCAGTCGGTCCGGGATCCGAGGTACGACGTCGGCACGGCGGCGACGGTCGGCCGGGGAGCCGAGGTGCAACTGGCCGGCTTCGGACCGGTCTCGGTTCACCGCGACCTGATGTCCGACGGCACGGAGGTCGTCCGGCTCACCGCCCGGGTCCGGCCGAGGGGCACCGAGAACCTCTCCCAGCCCGACTTCACGCGGGCCCAGATCGAGCTGCACCGGGCCGCCGGCCGGTTGCTGGCCGGCCATCAGGACGGCACCACCCGGGTGGAACTCGGGCTGAGGTTCACCCGGGACGACGACGCCACCGAGGTCCACTACGTCCCCGGCCAGGGCTTCGCCCTCCAGCAGGCCGTGCCGCGACTGCACGAGGCCGTGACCGCAACGGGCCTGGACGAGGTCCTGGCCGCGGTGCGGCAGCAGGCGCCGGCGCCGCCGCAGACCGTGTCCGGCGAGACGATGCTGCACGGGGTGCGGGCGCTCTTCACGGCCGACGCGTGGGACCGCCCGACCGAGGGCCGCCACCTGCCGCGCGAGTGGACCGCCGACGAGGCCCGGTACGCCGCGAGCGTGGTCGCGCGCTTCGCGGCCCGCGTCCCGGTCGGCCCGGTGCCGGACGGCGGCACGGCCGCGCCCACGCTGCGCCACGGCGCGTTCGCCGGGGTGAAGCTCACCGTGCGGGTGGAGGACGGCCGGATCACCGACTTCTGGGCCCAGCCGGACCAGCGCCTCCCCGAGCAGCTGACCAAGCCCGCGCCGGAGCAGCACCGGGTGCTCGCGACCCGTGAGGTCGTTCCGCCGACGGACCCCTTCGAGCGCAGCCTGGAGGAGCGGTGGCTCCAGCGCTTCTCGGTGAGCCGGGTCAGGCTCGCCGACGGTGACACCGAGTCACTGGTGACCGTCAAGGTCTACCTGGACACCGGCGACCTGGACATGGCGAAGCGGGCCACCAAGGACGGCCTCAAGGACCTGGCCAAGAACGCCCGCGCCGGGATGGCGGAGATCTACGACCTCGGCCAGCGGCTGCCGAGCGGCGACCGGCTGCGGGTGAAGCTCGCGTTCGTGCGCACCCCCGGCGAAGCGCACCACACCGTGCAGGTCCACCCGACGCAGCCGCGGCCCAACGCCCTCAACTGGGGCCTGGACACCCCGGCCAAGGCCGTCGTCCACGAGGTCGGCCACCTGCTCGGGCTGCCGGACGAGTACCGCGAGCTCTCCCGCCCCGGCCGGGTCCGGGCGGTCCACGACGACGGCGGGATGATGGGCGCCACCACCCGTGACCGCTTCGGCCGGACCAAGCTCGACACCGACAATCCGCCCGGCACCGAGAACCACGAGGACCCGCGGCCGGTCCTGAAGGCGCGGAACCTGCGCCAGTTGGGCGCCGTGATCGACACCGCGTTCGGTGCCGACCGCGGGCCCGCCCCGGGCGGCACCCACCCGCCGCGGCCGCGGGTGAACGAGGACGCCCGGCGCGCCGCGCTGTACGGCACCGGGCGCGACGGCGGCGGCCACCTGTTCCCGCCGCCGGGTTCGGACCGGCCGCGGCCGGAGCGGATCGCGGGGTCGGAGAACCGCAACGGCACCTTCCGGGTGCTCGACGGCCGGGCCCCCGAGGCGACGACGGTCCACCACCGGCTGGCCGGCGATCTCGCGCTCGGGCCGGCCGGCCGGCCCGTGGACCGCGGTCGCACGATGTTCCCGGAGCACTGGTCGTCCGACGACGCGGTCTACGCGGCGGAGCAGGCCTACCAGCACGCCCGCCGCCAGAAGACCCCCGCCTTCACCGAACTGCGCCCCGGCAGCTGGACGTTCACCGGCGAGTACGGCGGGGTGCGGATCGAGGGCCGGGTCGAGGTCCGCACCGAGCAGCGGCCGGACGGCCCGGTCGAGGTGTCGGAGATCGTCTCCTTCCGGCCGGCCGACGACCAGGGCGGGCTCGGTCCGGCCCCGCACCTGCCGTGGCACCCGTTCCCGGACGCTTTCGGGCAGCGGGTGGTGGACCTGGTGCGCTACGGCGACCGGCAGACCCTCACCGGGTTCCACCACCAACCGGACCTCGGCGGGCCCCAGGAAGGGGGCTTCACCAAGGTGGAGCGCGCCGGTGCCCGGGCGGGCGTCAGGATCGGGAACCGCTCGTTCCACTCCAACCCCAACGGGACCTACCGCGCCACCGCCTGGTTCCTCGACCCGTTCGTCGCCCCGAGGGCGCACCTGGCGCAGTTCCCCTCCCGCTGGTTCCGGCGGGCCGACCACCCGTCGACCATGTTCTACCCGTCGCACTGGCGGGCCGGGCGGATCCAGGACGCCGTCCAGACGGCGTACGCGACCCGCAACCAGGCCGACGACCGCGTCGTGAACGGTGCCGTCCACTGGACCGGCACCGGCGACGGCGTCACGATCGAGGGCATCACCCGGGACGGCCGGCACGTGATCCACCGCCCGGCGGACACCCAGCCCGGCGGCCGGGTGCGGGGCAACTCCGCCCCGCTCGCCGAGCCCGTGGCCCCCGGAGCCGGCCGGCGCCCGGCCGTCGTCGCCGACCTCACCACGATCACGGTGCCCCCGGGTGAGGTCGGCCCGCTGCGGACCGGGGCCGGCCGGGGCCTGCCCGAGGAGTGGACGGCCGGGGAGAGGCTCTACGCGGCCTACGCGGGCCGCCCGCTGGGGAACGAGACCGCGCTCGACGACGGCGGCTCGCAGGTCCGGGTGAAGTTCGCCGGCGTCGAGATCACGGTGGTGCGCGACTGGAGCCGCCGGATCGTGGACTTCACGGTCGCGGACGGCCACGTTCCGCCGCCCCAGCGCGCCGTCCCGATCCCCGAGCGCGGCGCCGGCCGGCCAACCCACCGCACCGGCGAGACCGAGGTGCTGCCGCACTTCCCCGGATCGGACGAGGGCTCCGGGAGCGACGGTTCGCAGAACGGCCGCCTCCGCTCCGACGAGGACGAGGACATGGACCTGTACTCGGACGCCGACGAGTCCATGTCCTCCACCGACTCGCTGGACCTCATGCTGTCCTCCGACGACGAGGACATGGGCTGGGAGGACGGCTCCGAGGACGGCTCCGGCAGCCGCTCCGGGGACCAGGACACGCAGTCCGAGCTGCTCATGGACCTGGACGAGGCACCGGCGGGGCCGCGCCCGGCCCACGAGGCGCCGGCGCCCGACCTGAGGTTCGCGATGGTCCTCGACCCGGTCGAGATCACCGCGCCCACCGATCCGGCGCTGCACAGCAGCACCTCCACCCACCACCGGCGCTTCCAGGCCGCCCGCGGCTTCCTGCTCGACGGCACCCCGGCGGTCGAGGCCGTGGTGCGCATCCACCTCGACACCTCGCAGCTGCCGGCCGGCCAGGACCACACCGAGGCCCTGGACAACCTGCGCGAACGTGCCCGGCGGAGCGTGGACGAGTACTACAACACCGGGCACCGGCTGCCCGACGGCGACGTCCTGGTGGTGCGGGTCGAGTTCGTCGAGGACCCGGCCCGGGCCCACCACGAGGTCCGTGTCCTGGACGGCGACGTCCGCGAGCACAACGACCTCTGGGGCCTGGACTCGGAGGGCCCCGTCCTGGGCCACGAGATCGGCCACCTGTTCGGCCTCCCCGACGAGTACCGGGAGCGGCGCCTCCACGAGGAGGTGCCCGACCGGACCGGCAACCCCGTGCCCGTCTCCTACGAGGTCCGCCCCCGGCCGGTCCACACCGACGCCGGACTGATGGCCGGCACCCTGGCCGCCCAGGACCGGGCCCGCGTCGACATGGACGCCGGCGTCACCCCGGACGGCACCCCGATGCGGTTCGCGCTCACGCCCCGGAACCTGCGCGAACTGGGTGCGGTCATCGAGCAGGCGCTCGGCCCCGTGCAGACGCCGCCGAACACCCACGAGCTGCCGCGCCGGGCCGCCTTCGACCTGGACGCCCGGCAGTCCGCGCTGTTCGGCGACACCCGCAACCCGGGCGGCCACCTGCTGCCCCCCGCCGGTTCCGACCGGACGGCGCCCGAGCGGGTGGTCCGGGTGGAGCGCAACGGCGTCGTGGTCGCCGACTTCTCCGCGTCCCCCGCCGTCCCCCGGGCCCGGCAGGTGGACACGCTTTCCGCCGCCGGCGACCTGCTGACCACCGCGCCGGTCCACCGCCGGATGTTCCCGCGCAACTGGACCGGCGACGACGCGGTGTACGCGGCCGAGCAGGCCTACCTGAACGCGCTGGCCCACGACACCGTGGTGCCGCTCGACGGCGGCCGCCACCGCTGGACCGGCGAGTACGCCGGGGTGCGGATCGAGGGCGAGGTCCACGGCGACCGGTTCCTGTCGTTCCGTCCGGCGGACCGGCAACCGGACGTCGACCCCCCGCTGAACGCCCCGCACCGGCCCGCCCCCGACGACCCGGGACAGGGCTTCGGGACGTTCGGCCAGCGCGCCGAGGACATCGTCCGCTACGGCGACCGGCAGAACCTCACCGGCCTGCACCACGAACTGGACCCGGACCACGTCGCGGACCCGGCGAACACCCTCCGGGCGCACGGCGTGCGGGTCGTCGAGACCACCCCGCCGATCCACAACGGCACCTACCGCGCCCGGGTGGCCTTCCTGGACCCGACCGTCGCGCCGAACTCCCCGCTCGCCGAGTTCCCGACCCGCTGGCGCTTCCGCGGCAACGCCGACGGCGGCAGCGGGCGCACCATGTACCCGCGGAACTGGCGGGCCGAGGAACTGCTGACCCGGGTCGACGAGGCGCACGACGGCGTCCCGGCCGCGCAGCGGGTGTACCTGGCGGACGGCCGGACGTACTACTGGGTGGGCGAGGCCGACGGGGTCCGCATCGAGGGCCTCTCGCGCGACGGCGCCCACCTGGCCCACCGCCCGACCGACACCCAGCCCATGACGGAGTGGGACCAGCGGCGGGTGCTTCGCACCTCCCCGGACACCGTGACCTGGATGGGCGACCGCCCGCTCGCCGTCTCCCGGGTCCTGTTCGACTCCGGGCAGGAGGGCCTGCGGATCACCGTCCCCGTGCGCACGGTCGCCGAGGGCCGGCTGACGTCCCGTCAGCTGGCTTTCGCCGAGAACGAGATCCAGAGCCGGGTGAACGCCTACGTCCAGCAGCGGGTGCTGGAGACCGCGGACGCGAACGGGCTGCCGCCGAGGCTGATCGCCGTCGTCCTGGACTTCGCCCCCGGCCGTCCGGACGTCTTCTCCGAGGCGTTCGTCCGCCCCGACGCGGTGTCGGGTGCCACGGACGTCCTCGGCCCGCTGGCCGTCCAGGCCGGTGAGCACGTGTTCCACGGGATCACCGACGCCCTGAACGACTTCACCACCCCGCTCGCGGACCTGGTCGCCCAGCAGGGCGCCCCCCGCGTCCCCGCCGACCTGCGCGAACCCGGACCGCACCGGCCGGGCGAGGACCCGCCCGCCGTGCTGCCCGGCTGGGACCAGCAGACCGCGCTGCAACTGCGCCGTCTGGACGAGCGGTTCACCCCCGAGGCCCTCGCCGTCGATCCGCGTCACCTGCCCGTCGAGCACAGCCTGCCCCGGGAGTGGACGGCCCGCGACGCCCGATGGGCCGCGGTCCAGCTCCTCGACGCGCACGACGCCCGCCACGGCACCACCGTGACCGACGTCGTCCGGGGCTCCTTCGGCGGCGTCGAGCTCGCCGTCCACGTGGTGGACGGGAGGATCGTCCTGGTCAGCGGCGTCGGCGACCAGCGGGACCTGCCGCAGCTGCACGTCCCGCCGATCGCGGTGGACACCGCCCCGTCTCCCGCCATCACCCCCGCCGCCGCGCCGCACCTCACGCCGCCGGACGGCCACCCGCTGCTGGACGCCGTCGCGGACGCCTCGCCCGAACTGGTCGGGGCCCTGCTCGCGCACCACGGCCTCCCGCCGGGCACCGGGCGGCCCGAGGTCCTGCGGCTGCTGACCGCCGAGGTGGCCGAGTACCTCCAGCGGACCCGGCCCGAGGACCTGCCCGCCGAGGTGCTGACCGCCTTCCGCCCCGGGCTGCCGCCCGACCTGGCGACCGCCCGGGAGCTGCGCGGCCTGCGGCACGCCCTGGCGGCCTCGGACGGCACCCACGACGCCGGGCTCGGCGACGCGCTCGCCCCGGTGCTGGCGCACGCCCTGCACGTCCGGCTGGAGGTGACCGACCAGCAGGGGAACACCACGCACCACGGCCCGGACAGCGAGGCGGTGGTGCGGATCACCGACGACGGCCCGCACCGGGACGACACCGCGGGCCACGACACCGACATGCTCTCCGAGCGGGAGTCCTCCCCGGCGCAGACCGACCACGGCGAGGACCTCACCATGCTGGTGGACCCCGCCGAGACCGAGCTGGCCCAGATCACCGCGGCGCGCGAGGTCCGCGAACCCCTGGACGCCTTCCGGCGCTCCGTCTCGGCCTCCTACCTGCGCGGCTACGAGGTGCGCCGCGGCTTCCTGGAGAACGGCGACCCCGCCACCGAGATCGTGGTGCGGATCCACATCCGCCGGGAGCCGGCCGAGGCGGGCATCGAGGAGGGCTACGGCTACGACGCCCCCGTCGAGCAGTTCACCGACGAGCAGATCGGCCAGGTGATCGACCGGGTCTGGGAGGGCGTCAACCAGGCCTACAACACCGGCCACCGGCTGCCCAACGGCGATGTGCTGCGGGTGCGGCCCGAGTTCGTTGACCACTCGGCCGACGTGAACCACCACATCCACATCGTCGACCTGTTCAGCCGCAGGCTCCACGAGGACAACGAGACCTGGTCCCTCGAATCGACCCCGGACACCCTGGCCCACGAACTCGGCCACCTGCTCGGGCTCGACGACGAGTACCGCCGCTACCAGAACCGGCACACCATCTACACCGACGCCGGGATGATGGGCTCCGACCGGGTCGAGCACGGCCGGATCTCCGCCGACCAGCTCGCCGGCATCGGCTCCCAGCGGGTCGACACCGTCCCGACCCTGGCCCCGCGCAACCTGCGCGAGCTGGGCGCCGCCATCGACGAGGTCTTCGGCACCCAGCCGTCCCGGCTCCCCTCCACCCACCTCGCCCCCGACGGCCGGCCGCTGCCGCCCCGGGCCTCCTTCGACCTGGACGCCCGGCAGTCCTCGCTGTACGGCGACCGCCGCACCGAGGGCGGCCACCTGCTGCCGCCGGCCGGCTCCGACCGCCGCCGGCCCTCCGGGCTCGTCGAGCAGCACCCGAACGGCGTGCTGCACGTGGAGTACGAGGCCGCCCCGCCGGGCCCGCGCCGCTCGGCCGACGTCCGCACCAGCAGCGCCGCCGGCGACCTGCTCACCACCGACACCGCCCGGCGGCGACGGCTGTTCCCGCGCAACTGGACCGAGGACGACGCGGTCTACGCGGCCGAACAGGCCTACCTCGACGCGCTGCGCCACAACACGGTGGTCCCGGCCGGCGGCGGACGCCACCGCTGGACCGGCGAGTACGCCGGCGTGCGCATCGAGGGCGAGCTGCACGGCGACCGCTTCCTGTCCTTCCGGCCCTCCGACACCCAGCCGGAGCCGGCCGGGACACCGGCCCCGCCCGCCGCGCCGACCCGCCCCCGCCGGACGGCCACGCCCTGGGACGGCCTGTCCGACCTGGACCCGCTGCCGCCGCGCGACCCGGACCTCGACTACGCGCCCTCGCGGCCCGACAGCCTGCTGCGCTACGGGCAGCGGGCGCAGGACGTCTCCCACTACGGCGACCGGCAGTCCCTCACCGGCCTGCACCAGGAGTTCGCCCCGCGCTCGAACATCGACCTCGCCACCTGGCACCGGCTGCGCGGCGTCGAGGTGATCGAGCGCGGCGCCCCGCACGCCAACGGCACCTACCGGGCCCGGGTGCGCTTCCTCGACGCGACCGTCGCCCCCGACGCGCCGCTCTCGGAGTTCCGCAACCACTGGTTCGAGCCCCAGGGCAGCTCGGTGCGCACGATGTTCCCGCGCGCGTGGGCCCGCACGGGCGTGCTGCGCGCCGTCGAGTCCGCGCACGCGGCGGCCTTCCACCGGGTCCGGATCGACGAGCGGACCTACCGCTGGATCGGCGAGGCGGACGGCGTCCGCATCGAGGGCGTCAGCCGCGACGGCCGGCACCTCGCCTACCGGCCCACCGACCTCCAGCCCGGCGCCCACACGGAGACGTGGGACCAGCAGCAGGTGATCGCCACCGGCACCACCCGGCAGATCGCCGCCGGTACGGGCCGGTTGCTCGTCCGGCGGGTGCTCTTCAACTCCGGACAGCACGGCATCGACATCGCCGTCCCGCTGCACGTGCGCCCGCAGGAGGGGGTGACGGAGCAGCAGGTCCGCGCCTTCACCGACCGGGTGAACCAGGACGTCCAGCAGGCCTGGGCCCAGGGCAACCGCGGCCGGCAGCCGCTGCTGGTCAACGTCAGCGTCGTCCCGGTCGCCGAGCCCGCGGGCGCCTTCCGGAGCCTCACCGTGCAGGAGGCCGCCGGGTCCACCGTCTCGACGCTGGTGGGCCAGTTGCTGCCCGGGTTCGGCTGGAACCGGCCCGGCGGCGCGCTGCGGCAGCTGTTCGACCTGGCGGGACCGGTGACCACCTACTCCGACCGGGTGCTGCCGACCACCGGCCCCGCGGCGCTGCGCGAGCCCGGTCCGCGCCGGCCCGGGGAGCAACTTCCACCCGTGGTACCGCAGTTCGATGTCAGAACGCTCCGGCCGCACTTCACCGAGAGTGCCTGGAACGACCCGCGCGGGCCCGGCCTGCCGCGCGAGTGGTCGGCCGACGACGTCCGCTACGCGGCGGGCGTCGTGCTCGACCGCGCCGGACGGACCGGGCAGCAGCTGCCGGCCGACGGTGTGCTGCACGGCACCGCCGGCGGCGTCACCGTGCACGTCCGGCGCGAGGGCGGCCGGATCTCCGAGGTCTGGGGCGAGCCGGGCCAGGAGGGCTCCCGGCAGCACTCCACCCCGGCCGAGAACGGCGCTCCCCGCGCACGGGACGCGGTGCGGCCGGAGGAGGAAGCGGGCGGCGCGCCGATGCTGCGCGCCCTCGTCGAGGACGATCCGCGGGTGCTGACCGGGCTGCTCGGCGCGGACGAGGCCGCGCGGCTGGCCGGCGACCCGGCAGGCGCGGAGCGGGCCCTGCGCGAGCTGGTCGAGCAGCGGTTCCGGCAGGACCCCGAACTGGGCAGGGAGGCCTACGAGCTGTACGCGGCGTGGGCCCGCCGGCTGGGTGAGGAGGTGGCGGACTGGCCGGCCTTCGTGGCGGACCTCCACCGGGAGATCGCCGCCTGGCGGGAGCAGGGCTGGGACGCCGTGCGCGACCCGCGCGCCGTGCGCGACGCGTTCGCCGTGCTGACGGCCGCCGCGCTGGACCTGCGGGTCACCCTCGTGGAGGTCCGCAGCGACCGTTCGACGGTCGCCGAGTTCGGTCCGGCGAACGGCCGCCGGGTCACGCTCGACCACAGCGAGCAGGAGGGTTACTCGACCGTCGCCGCCGCCGAGCAGCGGCAGGAGCGGGACCGGCTCGACCGGCTCCGCAGGGAGCAGGCCGAGCGGGAGGCCGAGCGGCGGGAGACCGAGCGGCGGGAGGCGGAACGACGAGAGGCCGAGCGGCTGGAGGCGGAACGACGAGAGGCCGAGCGGCGGGAGGCGGAACGACGAGAGGCCGAGCGGCGGGAGGCCGAGGAGCGGGAGCGGCTCCGCCGGCGGGACGAGGAGGACTCGTCGGAGGAGGAGCCGACCGAGGAGGAGCGGCAGCGACTCCAGGAGAAGACGGCGGGCAAGCGCAAGGCCCCGCGGCCGGCCGGCGACGGCGAGGACGTGCGCGAGCACCCGGTGCGCGACAAGCGCGAGCCCACGACGCGGGTGTCCGACGAGGACATGCCGGAGATCCTGCGGCAGATCAAGGAGATGGAGAACGCCGAGTCCGGCAAGCAGGGGCAGGGCTCCGGCACCCGGGCGCCGCTGGTCCGCTCCGAGGAGGAGAACACCGGGCCGGTGACCAAGGGCGGCGACGCCACGGAGCTCGTGGTCAAGCCCAAGGAGGAGTCGGAGATCCAGGAGATCCCGGCCCCGCCCAAGGGCGAGGACGTCGTGCTGCCGGTCCTGCCCAAGGCCGAGGAGCGGGCGCCACTGCTGCCCCCGCGCGCCGTCACCGAGTCCGGCATGCTCTCCGGCTCGCACATGGTGACCAGCCTCGGTGAGCCGAACTCCGTGCTGGTCGGCAACCTCGCCGCCCGGATCGCCGAGGTCCTCCCGCCGGAGACCGTCAACCGGCAGGCGCTCGCCCGCACGCTCGCCGAGAGCCTGTTCAGCGACTCCGGCCTGCGGGCCCAGGTGTCGGCCCTCTCCCGCGGGGAAGTCCTGCACATCCCGGTCGGCACCGACGCCCGGCACGGCACCGTCACCGTCCGCGGCGAGGTGGCGGACCTGGTGCACCGGGCGAAGGAGAAGGCGAAGGCGAAGTTCGAGTACGAGGGCGGCAGCGACCGCATCGTGACGCTCGGCACGACCCGCGGCGGGCGCAAGCGGCTCGGCCTCGGCCTCCAGGGGCGGTTCGACTTCTTCAAGCTCTTCCGGATCCAGGGCTCCGGCGGGGTCCAGGGCGACCTGACGTCCTGGGAGGGGCTGACGACCCGGGCGCGGTTCTTCTCCCGCTCCAAGACCACCGAGGTCACCGAGATGTTCGACGGGAGGCTGCTCCTGGAGGTGGGGTACCAGCCGACCGGCCGGCGCGGAACCGAGGACCTCTCCCGCCGGCTGGACCCGACGGCCGGGAACGTCCTGGCGACGCCGGTCCAGGTGGGCATCCCGCAGCGCGAGACCCGGGCCTCCGCCGGGGACGCCGATCCCGGCCACCAGGCCTGGCCGGAGAACTTCGCCGAGGGCCACCGGACCCAGGCCAGGCTGCACCTGTCCCACGTCATGCTGGACGTGCACGCCAAGGGCCTGCCGCGGCTGCGCCCGGCGCCGGGGGAGGACGCGGGCGGGAGCGTGGAGCTGCAGGAACTGAACACCCCGCCCGGCCGGCCCGTCCAGCGGCAGGTCATGGCGGGCGTCGTCGACCTGCTCGCCCGGCACGCCGACGTCCGGGCGGCGTTCAAGGGCGACACCGCGACGCTGTCCGACCGGCTGGTGGCCGAGTTCGGCTACCAGCGCCTCCAGCAGGACTTCAAGGGCATGACCAACGGCGAGTCCGTCGTCCTGCGGATCCCCGGGAGCGACGTGCGGATCGAGGTGAAGGCCGCCAGCCGCGAGCTGAACCTGCTGGCCCTCACCAAGGAGACCGAGTTCAACACCGGCGCGGGCTCCGTGACGACCAGGCTCAAGCGGAAGGTCCTGAGCGGGCTCTGGCAGCTCCAGGGCGGCGGCCGGCTCGGCGCCGACGACCGCAACGTCGGCGGTGCCTACGGAATCCGGAAGGGCTCGGACTCGATCCACATCTCGGGCCGGACGCTGGAGACCGCGGTCACCACCAAGACCAAGGAGCCGGGGGCGATGCTCGACGGCGACGGCTACCTGGAAGTGGTGGTCCACGACGGGGACCGGCAGCTGGGCGACGTCGTCGAGGTACCGGTCGGGTTCCGCACGCTGATGCCCCAGTCGGACCTGGCGGTGCCGCCGGCGGCACCACCGGGAACGACACCGCGGACCGACGCGCAGGCGCGGCCGGCGTCGGAGCACGAGCTCACGGGCAGCCTCCTGCCGGAGTCCACCGTCGTCCGTGACCTCGGCTCCGTCGGGGAGCTGCGGGCCGACCTGGAGCGGGCCGGAAAGAACTACTACGGGCGCCTGTGGCCGGACGTCCGGGACGAGGTGATGCAGCTCGTCACCCAGCCCGCGCTGGCGTCCCGGCTCAGCGCGATGACCCGCGGGGAGGAGTTCGAGCTGAACTCCTTCGACCAGGGCAAGCCGGGCGTGCTCAAGGACGCGGCGCTGGGACGCGACCTCAAGGTGACCATCCGGGCCACCCTCACGGACTCGGAGTTCCTGCGGCAGAGCAACAACGCCGACCTCAGCCGGCAGAACGAGACCAGCACGTTCGGCTCCGAGCGCCGGCAGAGCGGGAAGCACAAGGTCAAGCAGGGCGGCGTCACCTTCCCGGTGGCCGACAACCCGCCCTACGGCAACACCGACCTCGGCCTCCAGGAGCGGGCCCGCGTCGGCTCCCGCGACTCCGCCGCGGACAAGCTCTACGGGAACAGCAAGATCCGTGACGCGCAGAACATCCACCGTGGGACGGTGAGGTTCACGGTGACCCTGGAGGGCCGCGGCGCGTCGCACGAGGTCACCGGGGACGTCAGCACCGAGTTCAGCGTGCGGTCCCCGAAGGCCGCCGCGGAGACGGAGACGCGGACCGTCCTGCCGCGCAACGAGCTCGGCGCCTCCAGCGTGGTCTCGTTCAAGGAACTGGAGGACGGGCGCAGCGGCGGTGGACAGCTGCTCAGCGAGGTCCGCGACGCGTTGCAGAAGCGCTTCGTCGTGCGCGGCGGTGTGACCCGGGAACTGGAGCGCACCCTCGCCGAGGAGCTCGGGCCGAAGACGCTCCAGGCCAACCTCTCCCAGCTCACCCGGGGCGGGGTGCTCAAGGTGCCGGTCGGGGGGCCGGGCTGGTCGGCCGAGGTCCTCGTCCGGGCCAGGCTGAACGACGCCCCCCTGCTGCGCCGCGAGGTGAACGACGCCGAGATCGAGGTCGGTACGCAGAACCGGACCGGCCACGGCGTGTCGTACGACGAGCGGGAACGCACCACCGGCACGGTCGGGCTGACCGGCAAGCCGGGCACGGACGGCAAGACCGCGCTGACCGTCGACTACTCCTACCGCCGGGACTCCGCGACGGGGATCGCCCTGGAGACCGCCGGCAGCGTCGTCAACCGGGCGAAGAACGTCTCGCGGGCCGCCGTGTCCGACGCCGACGCCGTGTTCGAGGTGGAGATCCGCGGCTGGACGGGCGGCCTGATCCCCAGCACGACGAAACTCGGACCGATCACGATGAAGACGGAGGTCGTCACCCCGCAGTACGGCACCGTCGAGGCACCCCGCGCCGTCCCGGACCGCATCTGGCAGACGCACCTGCTCGGCTCCTCCGACGTCATCACCGACGTCTTCGTGCCGGACGGCGCGCGGACCGGTACGAAGCCGCTCGACTTCGGCAAGGCCGTCCTGCGCGGGGCCGGCGACCCGGGGGAGTTCGGCGGGCGCAACCTCGTCAAGTGGCTGGACGGACTGGGCCGGTCGGACCTGCGGCACAAGCTCTACGACGTGCTCACCCCGAACACCCTGCACGACCAGCTCAAGGCCATGATGTCGGGCCGCGAACTGGTGGTCTCCGACGGCGGCGTGACCATCCGGATCGGCGCGTCCGTCAGGAGGCTCGCCCACACCGGCAGCACCACGACCACCGAGTTCAACACCGGCACGCAGACCGAGCACACCCACTCGGCGGCCGACGGCGCGACGGGCGGCGGCACGGGCTCCGGCCACCAGCTGCGCGCCACGGTCGGGGTCTCCGGCGGCCCCTGGTACGCGGGCGGGTCGCTGACCGGGTCGACCGGCCACGACACCCAGGAGACCTGGTCCAACCGCGCGGGCTCCGGCAACACCACCAAGGTGAAGCCGAAGAACGCGAGCATCTTCACCGGACTGGCGGACCTGCACTTCCGGGTCGAGTGGAAGGAGCCGGTCGGCACCGAGCCCCCCTTCGTGATGGCCACCAAGCACGCCTACTTCCGGCGCCCGGTCGGCATGGAGACGGTCATCGACATCGCCGAGACCCGGGCGCAGGCGCCGGCCGGGAACACACCCAGCCCGGGCAACGTCTTCGACTCCGCGACCGCGCCGCGCGGGGCCGCCCTGCGCGCGCTGGCCGATCACGGGCCGGGGAGCGGCGTCGTGCGGATCCCGCCGGACCGGGTGTGGACGCACGGGCTGGTCGACACCGACGTGGTGCGCGCGGTCGGCATGGGGCCGGACGCGCGGCGGCAACTGACGGAGGGCGCGGAGGAGTTCCTGGGGCCGGGCACCTGGGACCGGGTCCGGGGCATGGTGAACCGGATGATCGACCCGGTGGCGCTGGCGAGCCGCCTCAGCACCCCGCTCACCCCGCTGGCTCCGCTCACCCCGGTCACCCCGGCGACTTCGGCCACTCGGCCCGAGGGCGCCGGTCAGGCCCCGAAGGCCGGGGAGCCGACGCTCCTGAACGGCCCGGGGAACTCCACGCTCCTGATCGGGCCGACCGACCTGGCCGGCGACGTCAGGGTGGAGGTCAGGGTGAAGATCAAGCAGCTGGACTTCCTGAGGACCGACGCCGAGTCGGAGTCCAACCCGACCAATACGACCGCGGTCACCGACGGCGTCAACGCCCAGCGCACGGTCCAACTGGCGGGCCGGGTCACCGGTGGGGCCAAGGGCGACCTCCACGAGTTCGTCGGCGGCCGCGGCGGCGGCTACCTCGACGGCGCCTACCAGCACCGGACCGACCTCGCGACCGGTGAGGGCGGCCAGCTGGTGAACAACGCCAAGATCAAGACCGACACGGCGCGCTACCAGGGCTTCGCCGAGGTGGAGGTGACCTACCACAGGGGCGAGCAGAGGCTGGCCCGCAAGGAGCTCATGGCGATCGAGATCGACATCCCCGTCGAGCACGTCAAGGGCGACACGGACGTGCCGTCCGGCGGCTATCTGCGGTTCCACGAGGATGCCCGTGACGGTGAACTCCGCCTGCACGGCGCGCCGGAGACGGCGGTGGTGACGGTGGCGGCCGCGCTGGGACTGCACCCGGACGTCCCGGCCGACCGCGCCCGGATCCTGGGTGTCGGCCACATCGCCCGGGAACTGCTCGCCGGGTCGCTCACCACCGAGGGGGACCGGGCCGCGCGGTGGCTGCGGGGCCTCGACCGGCTTCTCCACCTCGCCGAGGACGAGTCCTCCGGCGGCGCGTTCGACCACCTCCGCAGGGTGCTCGACGGCCGGCCGGTGGCGGCGGAGGACCGGCGCCGCCTCCAGGAGCTGGCCGCGCACGTCGGTGAGGACCTCGACCTGTCGGCGGCCGACGTGAACGCGCGGTGGGACGCCCCGGGCCCCCACCAGCCCGTGGACCTGAGCCTGCGCGAGCCGGCCGCCGGGGAGGACCCGACGATCCGTCTGGCGGCCGACGCCCGCAGTGCCGGCGACATGAACCGGCTGCTCGCCGACGTCCGGCGGCAGGTCCTCCAGGCCGAGGGCGACGGGCCGCGGAGGGTCGAGATCGTCCTGGAGGTGTCGGCGGAGCGGGCCGGCCGGGAGACCGACCGGCTGGAGCGGAGGCTGCGCGAGGTGCTCCGCACGTCGCCGCACGAGGTGGAGGTGGTCATCCAGGCCACCGCGGCCCCGGTGGCGCGGGCGGAGGGGTCCGAGCCGGTCCACTCCTCGGGCGGCATCCGCAGGTTCCGGGTCGGACCGCCCCCGCGCGACGCGGGGGAGGACCTGTCGGTGCGGACCCGGCCGGTGCAGACCCCGCCGGTGCGGCGGGCGCCGGTGGAGATCCCGCCGGTGCAGACCCCGCCCGTGCGGCGGGCGCCGGTGAAGAACGAGCCGGAAGAACAGCACACGACCACGGAGCAGGCCGGTCCGCCGAAGCAGGTCCCGCCGCAGGTGCGGACGGTGGAGGACGTGCCGACGTCGGAGCGGTGGCAGATCTCGGAGGACGAGACCACGACGTCGGAGTCGTTGTCGTCGCGGAACGGATTGTCCGACGACACGCCGGACCTGCTCCAGGAGACCGACGGCTGGCTGCCGGGCATCGGGCCGTCGCTGCGCGCCCCGCGTCGACGGCCGGTCCTGCCGGTCGAGGAGTCGTCCGTCACCGTGGCGGAGGACCTGTCGGGCGAGCACCGGCAGGAGGTGTCGTACGAGTCGTGGGTGACGGCCCCGTCGTACCGGGGCGGGTACGACTCGGAGCCGCTGGAACTGCCGGAGGTCCTGCACCCGCACGATGCGTCGGGCGTCTCCTGGTGGACGGCGCGGCCCTACGACGGCGAGGAGGAGGAGTTCCACCGCTTCCCGGGCTCACGGCCGGGGGACGACTCGGACACCGATTCGGTCGACTCGGACCTGCCGGGCCCGTCGGACCCCGAGCTGAACCGGAAGCCGCTGCCGGACGTCCCGGAGACCCCGGACCTCACGGAGACCCCGGACCTCACGGAAAACCCGGAGAGTACGGAAAACCCGGAGAACCCGGAGAACCCGGAGAACCTGGAGGACGGCATCTTCGCCGCCCTCACGCCGACCCGCCGCGTCCCCGGGCAGGACGGGTGAACCGTCCGGCCGGGTCCGGCCGTAGCTACGGATTGGGAGCACCCGAGGTCCTGTCGGCCGGGTGGTCCCGTCGACAGGGGACGGCATGCGAGGCCGAGGAGCTGCGGTGAGCACGAGTACGGGCGGGAACGGGGCTCGGGGTGGGGCGGCGGGCATTCAGCTGCCGTCGATGGACTGGGAGATGGAGGAGGAGGGGGCGCCGGCCGGTGCGCCGCCGGCCTCCGCGCCCTCCGGCACCGACCCCGTGACGGCGGAGGCACCGACCGAGCAGGTCGCGGTGCCGGAGTACGGGCCGGTGACCCCGGCGGAGCCGGGACCGGGCACGGGCGCCGTGCTGCCCGGTCCCGTGCCGGTGCCCGACCCCGGGTACGGGCCGGGCGAGGAGCCCGGGGCGCTTGAGCCCGTCTCCGTCGAGGCCGGGCACCCGGACGGGGGCGACCCCGGCGAGCCGCCCGCCCGTCGACGGTTCAAGCGGCCCGCGCTGGTCGCCGCCGCCACCGCCGGTGTGGTGTTGATGGGCCTGCCGTTCCTGATCACCGACGGCCCCGACGGTGCCAAGGAGAAGAAGGGCGACGGGCGCGGGGTGAACCAGGCGGACCACCAGCTCGTCGACGGCCCGGAGATCGGAGAGCTCCCGGTGCCGCCCGCGCCCGTCGACCCGCCGGTGACCGGCGCCCCGACCGCGGCGCCCACCGACCCGGCCGTGACGGGGGAGACCCCGGGCACCGCCGCCACGGCGCCGGCCGATGGGACGGGCACCGTCCCCGGCCTCGCCCTGGGCGGCGGCACGGCCGGAGTCCCGGTGAACCCGGGCACCCAGCCGGGCACCCAGTCGGGCGGCGGGACCGGGCCGGCGGCCAAGGCACCCGTGAACGGGACGCCGCAGCAGCCGAACAGTGGCGGCAAGACGGTGCAGCAGCCCGCCGCCGGTCAGCAGCCCGCGCCGCAGCAGCCGGCGCCCCAACAGCCGCAGCAGCCCGCGCCCCAGCAGCCGGCGCCGCAGCAACCCGCCCCTCAGCAGCCGGCGCCGCAACAGCCCGCCCCCCAGCAGCCGGCGCCCCAGCAGCCCGCCCCCCAGCCCTCGGCGCCGCAGCAGCCGGCCCCGCCGCCCGCCGCCGCGAAGGCGACCTACAGCGCCGTCGGCGGCTCCAACTGCGGCACCTCCTCCGTGGCCTACGCCCAGAACGGCTGGTGGGAGCAGGGCAGCGCCGGCTGGACCACCAACTCCGCGGGCGGGTACAGCGGTTCGGGCTGCAACGGCAAGTACGTGTCGATGCCGATGTCCGGCTCGGCGACCAAGGACGACAACACCAACTCGGTGGTCTGGACGTTCTCCACCGCCCCGGTCACGACGGGTACCTGCAAGATCTCCGTCTACGTCCCGAACAACACCGACCCCAAGGCGGTCGGCGGCTCACCCGCCTACTACACCGTCCAGAACAGCTCCACGCCGAACAGCGGCACCATCGGCGACTTCTCGGTCAACCAGACCACCAGCCGGGGGAGTTGGGTGACCGCCGAGAAGACCTTCGCGGTCGGCGGCGGCAAGATAGCGGTGATGCTGCACTCGCGCGGCCTCGACTGGGGGAACAGCGCCACGGACAAGGCGCACCTCGCGGCCTCCGCCGTCCGCGCCGACTGCACCGCCTCCTGAGGCCCCGGCCCCACCCGCTCCACCTCCACCCCCGAAGAACGACGAAGACCCCCAGGAGAGGAAGGCCATGTCGCGCCATGTGCTGACGGTGTGCCCGGAGCAGCGGGGCGGCCCGTACCGCACGATCGGCGACGCACTCGCGGCGGCCCGCAGCGGGGCGGTGATCTCCGTCCGCCCCGGCCGCTACGAGGAGAACCTGGTCATCACCAAGATGGTCACCATCACCGCCGAGGAGCCGCGCGGCAGCGTCCGGATCACCGCCCGGCGCGGCTGCGTCGTCCAGGTGGTGGCCGAGGCCGTCCAGCTCACCGGCCTGGTCGTCCAGGGCCAGGACGAGGAACTGCCCGCCGTCGACGTGCCGCGCGGGCAGGCCGCGCTCTCCGACTGCGAGGTGGTCGGCAGCTCCTGGACGGCCGTCCTCACCCGCCAGCAGGGCTCGCTCGCCATGCGCGACTGCCGGGTCACCAACCCGGCCGGCGCCGGCATCGTCGAGACCTCCACCGGTACCAGCGTGATCGAGGACTGCGTGATCGAGCACCTCGGCAGCTCGGCCGTGGTGGTCGGCGAGCGGGCCAACCCGCTGCTGCGCAACTGCGTGCTGCGCGACGCCCGGGGCAACGGCGTGTGCGCCAACGGCGAGGCCCGCGGCACCTTCGAGGACTGCGAGATCTCGGTCACCGACAAGCCCGCCGTCGCCCTGGAGGAGCGCTCCACCACCCGGCTGCTGCGCACCGCCGTCCGCGACACCACCATCGGCGTCTACATCAGCTCCGCCGCGCGGGTGGTGCTGGAGGACTGCACGGTCAGCGCCACCACCGGCCACGGCATCGCGCTGGCCGGCGGCACCGACCCCGAGCTGCTGCGCTGCACCACCGCCCGCACCGCCGGCCACGGCATCCACATCACCGGCCGCTCGCGCGGGAAGTTCGAGCAGTGCGAGGTGTCCGGCGCGGAGGGCACCGGCATCTGGGTCGGCGAGGCCGCCGGACCGGTGCTCACCCGCACCGTCGTCCGGGACTGCGGCGGGGCCGGCGTCGAACTCGCCGAGGAGAGCGCCGCCGACATCGACCGGCTGGAGGTCCGGGACGTCACCGGCCCCGGCCTGTCGATCGGCGGCGGCGCCAACCCGAGGGTGCGGCACCTGACCGTCACCGGCGCGGGCGCCGACGGCGTCGAGGCGCTGCGCGACGGCCGGGGCCGGCTGGAGGGCGTCGAGGTGGTGGACGCCGCCCGCGCCGGGGTGCGGATCGCCGACGGCGCGGACACCTTCCTCGGCGCGGCCGTGGTGCGCGGCGCCAAGGGCACCGGGGTGCTGGTCGGCAAGGTGGGGCGGGCCGCGCTGCGCGACTGCGAGGTCGTCGGCTCGGGGGAGGACGGCCTCGCGGTCGACGACGGCGGCGAGCTGACCTGCACCCGCGTCCGGACCCACGGCAACCGCCGGCACGGCGTGCGGATCGGCGCCGGCGGCCGGGCCGTCCTGGCCCAGGTCGACGCGGTCGAGAACATCGGTGACGGCGTGCGCCTCGACTCCACCGACGCGGTCCGGCTCACCGGCTGCACCCTGGCCCGCAACCGCGGCTCCGGCCTGCGGCAGACCGCGCCCAACGAACGGCTCGCCGTCGAGCAGCTGACCAGTGAGGAGAACGGCCTGCCCGACGCGCACGGCACCGCCACCGCAGCCACCGGCAACGGCACCGCGCGCACCGACGGCCCGCCCGCCCCCACCGGGGAGGCCGGGCCCGGCGCCGAAGCCGGCGCGGAAGCCGCCCGTCCGTCCGTTCCGGTGGCTCCGCCCGGCCCGCTGGAGGTGCTGGAGTCGCTGGTCGGCCTGGCCGGCGTCAAGGAGCAGGTGGCCACCCTGGTCAACCTCAACAAGCTGGCCCGCCGCCGCGAACTGGCCGGCATGCCGGCCCTCCCGATGAGCCGCCACCTGGTCTTCGCCGGCCCGCCCGGCACCGGCAAGACCACCGTCGCCCGGCTCTACGGCGCCATCCTCGCCGAGCTGGGCGTGCTGCGCAGCGGGCACCTGACCGAGGTGGCCCGGGCCGACCTGGTCGCCTCGATCATCGGCGGCACGGCCATCAAGACCACCGAGGTGTTCCAGCAGGCGCTCGGCGGCGTGCTGTTCATCGACGAGGCGTACACCCTCTCGGCCGGGTCCGGATCCGGCTCCGGCCCGGACTTCGGCCGCGAGGCGATCGACACCCTGGTCAAGCTGATGGAGGACCACCGCGACGACATCGTGGTGATCGTGGCCGGCTACTCCGCCGAGATCGGCGACTTCCTGGCCTCCAACCCCGGCCTCGCCTCCCGGTTCAGCCGGACCGTCGAGTTCGCCAACTACGAGGTCGACGAGCTGGTCACCATCGTCGAACGCGCCGCCGGCGGCCACGGCTACGAACTGGCCGAGGGCACCGGGAAGGCGCTCACCGTGCTCTTCGAACGGATGCCGCGCGGCGAGGACTTCGGCAACGGCCGGTCGGCCCGCAAGGTCTTCGAGGAGATGGTCGACCGGCAGGCCACCCGGCTCGCCGAGCAGGGCGAGATCAGCGACGAGGACCTCGCACTGCTCGTCCCCGAGGACGTCGGCGTCGAGCTGGAACCGCCCGTCAAGGAGGCCGACGGCACCGAACCGCTCGCCGAGCTGCGGGCACTGGTCGGCCTGCCCGCCGCCAAGGCCCAGGTCGAGGACCTGGTCAACCTGATCCGCCAGGTCCGCCGCCGCGAGGAGGCCGGGCTGCCGACCGCCACCATCAGCCACCACCTGGTCTTCGCCGGCCCGCCCGGCACCGGCAAGACGACGGTCGCCCGGCTCTACGGTCGGCTGCTCGCCGAACTGGGCGTGCTGCCCGGCGGCCAGCTCGTCGAGACCGCCCGCGCCGACCTGGTCGGCCGCTACGTCGGCCACACCGCCCAGCTCACCAAGGAGGCGTTCGACCGGGCCCGCGGCGGCGTGCTGTTCATCGACGAGGCGTACACCCTGACGCCCCGACACGGGGGCGGCGGCGACTTCGGCCAGGAGGCCGTGGACACCCTGATGAAGCTGATGGAGGACCACCGCGACGAGGTGGTGGTGATCGTCGCCGGCTACGACGACGAGATGCGGCACTTCCTGTCGTCCAACCCCGGCCTGGCCTCCCGGTTCTCCCGCCAGATCGACTTCGGCCACTACGCGGACGCCGAACTGGTCACCATCGTCCGCAACCACGCCGAGTCCGCCGGGTACACGTGCGCCCCGGAGACCCTGGCCACCCTGGAGCACCTGTTCGCCGCCGTCCCGCGCGACCGCACCTTCGGCAACGGCCGCTTCGCCCGGCAGACCCTGGAAGGCATGATCACCCGCCAGGCCGGCCGCCTCAGCCGCCTGGACGTCGCGGACCTGTCGGAGCTGAGCCTCCTGCTGCCCGAGGACATCGCCCTGGACCGCCCCGGCAGCCCCACGTGAAGCTCCTCGGCGCTGCTGTCGCTGCCGCCGCCGCAGCCGCTCCGGCCCCGGCCGCTGGGCGGGTGCCTGCGCCGGTGGCGGCCTCGGTGGCGGTTGCGCCGCTCCGGCAGCCCCAGGCGACCACCACCCGCACGCGCCCCGGCGCCGCCGCGGCGGCAGCTTGCCTCGCGGCCCTGACCGCCCTTGCCCCGGCCGTCGGGCGTGCGGCCGTGCCCGCGCCCTCGGCGGTGACTTGGTCGGTAGCCGGTGGGGTGACTGCGCCCGCGCCTCCGGCGACGGCCGTGCGGGTCGCCGGTGGTGCGCCCGTGTCCCCGGCGTCCGCCGGGCCGGCTGCTTCTGCGGTGGCGGGACGGGTTCGGCCGGTGGCGGCCGGGTCGGCCGCTGGTGGGGTGGGTGCGCCGGTCGCCGACGGGCCGGTCGGTTCCGCCGCGTCGGGTCCCTCGGCGGCCTCGGGGCCGGTGCGGGCGGCGGGGTCGCCGGCGCCGGCCGGCGGGGCCGCGGAGATTCCCGTGATGGGGCAGACCCTGTCCGATGTGCGGCAGAGCGGGTGCCGGAAGCCGTCGGGGCGGGTGGCGGAGCGGGCCGGGTGGGCGCAGGCGTATCTGCGGCCGGAGGCGGTGTGGCCGTTGAGCCGGGGGGAGGGGGTGACGGTGGCGGTGATCGGGTCCGGGGTGGAGGCCTCGGCCGGGACCGGGGCGCTGGCCGGGCGGCTGACGCTCGGGCCGCGCCTGCACGGCGAGGGCGACGCGGGCCGGGACTGCGTCGGCCACGGCACTTTCCTGGCGAGTCTGATCGCCGGCCGCCGGACGGCCGACGGCGGTCCGTCCGGCATCGCGCCCGGGGCGAAGGTGCTGTCCGTGGCCGTCACCGACGACGCCGGCAGTACCAACGCCGACCTGCTCGCCCGCGGCATCCGCGCGGCGGCGGACGGCGGTGCGCGGATCGCGGTGGTCGCGGCGCCCATCGCGGAGGCGGCGCCGGCGCTGGCCGAGGCGGTCGGCTACGCCACCGCCAAGGGCGTGCTGCTGGTCGCGCCGGCGGGCCCGGACGGCCAGTCGGTGGCGGCCCCGGTGTACCCGGCCGGGTATCCGGGCGTGCTCGCGGTGGCCGCGCTGGGGGCCGACGGCGCCCCGGCGGACCGCTCGGCGTCCGCCGCCCCGGAGGCCCCGTCGTCCGGCGCCGGTGGTGGTACCGGCGGCACCGGCGGGCGGGCCTCGCGGGTGGACCTGGTGGCCCCCGGCGAGGGGCTGGTGGCCGCCGGACCGGGCGGCGGCTCGTTCATCGCCTCGGGACCGAGCTACGCCGCCGCGCTGGTGGCCGGGTCGGCGGCACTGGTGCTCGGCCGGTCGCCGTCGCTGACCGTGGACCAGCTGGCCGAGCGGCTGCGGACCACCGCCTACCGGCCCGGTACGGAGTTGCCCGATCAGACTGTCGGTTGGGGCACGGTGGACCCGGTGACGGCGGTGGCCGCCGGAGGTCCGTCCGGGGCCGGGTCGGCCGGTGCCGGCACGCCGTCGCCCCCCGAGCCGGTCGTCGTCCCGCCGCCGGCGGACCCCTCGGCCCGGCGGCTGGCGTCGGCGCTGGCCGGGGTGAGCCTGGGCGGTGCGGCGCTGGTGGGCCTGGCCGCGGCCGCGGTGCGCGTCGGGCGGAACCGCGCCGGCCGGAACCGGGACGGCCACCGCCCGGAGTGACGGCGCCCGCGGCGGCTCGCCGGCGCCCGCCCGCGCGCCCGAGCGCCCACGCGCGCCCTCGAACGCGCCCCCAACGTCGCACCAACGTCGTCGGCGCCCTCGCGTTGGCCCGCCGTTGGCGGCGGCTGCGAGCGTGGCAGCGCCCGGGAGAGCGGCCCGCCCGCCGTGGCCCGCCCCCGCGCGCCGAGACAGCGATCGCCCCAGGTCCCGAACCACGACCGGGGCGCCGACGAATGACGAATGTCGTAAGGGGCTCAACAGCCGTGGCCATCGACGCTACCGCCCACGCCGGGACGACCACCGAGGACGCCCGGGGGCCCGTCGCCCCGGCGGCCACCCGGCCCGACCGCTCCGCCCGGCCCACCCTGGACCAGGACACCCTCGCCGAGCTGTACCGGCTGCACGGCGGCTACCTGCTGCGCGCGATGCTCCGGGTGACCAGCGGCGACCGCGGCAAGGCCGAGGACATCGTCCAGGAGACCCTGCTGCGCGCCTGGCAGAACCCGGCGGCCATGCACCGGGGCCCCGAGCACAGCCGCCCGTGGCTGTTCACGGTGGCGCGCCGGATCGCCATCGACCACTACCGGATGCAGACCGCCCGCGCCCAGGAGGTCGCCGACGAGGCCCCGGAGGACCACGCCGGTACCCACGACCCGTACGACGAGGTGCTGGTCGCCCAGGACGTGGCGGCGGCGATGGCCGAGCTCCAGCCCCACCACCGGGACGTCCTGGTCGAGTTGCACATGAACGGCCGGTCGATGGCGGAGGCGGCCCAGGTGCTGAGGGTGCCGGTCGGCACGGTCAAGTCCCGCAACTTCTACGCCGTCCGCGCCCTGCGGCCGATCCTGGAGGCCCACGGCATGGCGGGCGCGAGCTGACGGCCCGCCCGCGAAGGCGCCCGGGAATGCGTCCGCGAATGCGTCCGTGAGGGCGTCCGCGAGAGCGCGGAAGCGGAACGGAGTGAACCGTTCCCGCCCCGCCGCCCGTAGTCCAGGGTGGCGGCACCGCCACCGGCGCTCGTCCCCCGTGCGAGCGCCGGGCCAACGGTCGCCCGGGCCTCCGCCCTTGTGGGAGCGGCGGACACCGGGGCGACCGGCCGCAGCGGCGGCCCGCCGGTCACCCCCGGACCGGCGGGCCGCCTTCCGCGTTCCACGCCGGGTCACCACCCCAGCAGGTAGGCCCCCCGCCGCAGCCCGGCCAGCACCGTGTCGGCCGTGGCCTCGGGGTCGTCGCCGGCAGCGCCGTCCGCCTCCGCGACCGCGCTCCCGGCGACCGCGCCCGCGTTGAGCACCACGTAGTGCAGCGCAGCCCCCGTGGCCCGGCTCTCCCGGCGGAAGGCGTCCAGCGCCGTCGGCGCGACCGAGCCCTCCACCACCACCTGGTAGCCGCCCGAGGCGAACGCGAACGCGGCCTGCGCGGTGGCCGCCAGCGCGGTCACGTTCTGCCGCCGCGCCTCCGGGCGGTCCGCCTCCACGTAGCCCTGCCGGACCGCCCGCCGGAAGTCCTCCGCGCGCAGGTGGACGCTCGGGAAGAGCGCGTCCGCGACCAGCGGGGCGACCGCGCCGCTCCCGGCACCGGCGGCCGGGTCGGAGAGGAGGACCACACTGCCCGCCCCCCGTCCGCCCCCGAGCTCCGGCCCACCTACGGTCGTACGGTTCACAGCTGCTGATCCCTTCACGGGCCGGGGACGGACGGGGGGCCGGGGCGGGACGGCCGGAGCGCGCGGGCAAATCCGGCCATACGACGGACAGCCGACCGTCTCGTCATATCGACTGACTGCTGTCGGAGATCAACCTAGTCCACCGCACACCCCGGAGTCCTCCCCTCCCCGGACCTCCCGCCGTCCCCTCGCCGTCCCCCCGCTTCCCGGCCGCCTCCCCGCTACCTCCGGGCCCGCAGCACGATCGGATTGGTCAGCGCCGCCATCGGCCCCCACGGCAGGTCCGGGCCCATGGAGTTGCCCCGGCCCGGGGTCCCGTCCGCCTTCGGGTGCCGTACCTCGGCCCGGACGAACGCGGCGAGCGAGGCCGTGGTGCGCCACACCACCGTGCCCGCGCCGTCGGCCGGCAGCGACTCCTGGTGCAGCTGGCCCTCGTCGGTCAGGAACCGCACCGTTCCGTTCGGCACCCCGGAGACGGCGAGCCGCACATCCACCGGCGCGTCCGCCGGGACGGCCAGTTCCTCGCCGATCCCGGCCTGCCGGCCGTTGCCGGTCGCGGTGAAGTCCAGCTGGACCGCCGCCGATTCGGCGAGCCAGCTGCGGCCGGCGCGCAGGCCCGCCAGCACGGCGTCCCGGTTCAGGTCCTCCGCGAGGACCACGGTGTGCGGCGAGCCGATCACCTGCGGGACGCTGTGCGCGTCGCTGTTGCCGATCGCCGGCAGCCAGGACCGCCCGTCGCGCAGCGCCACCGCGAGCTGGGCGTCCCAGGTGTCCACGGCCGACTCGTCGTCGTACGTCCACGGGCCGTTCCACACCTCGACGGCGTCCGCGTCCTCGTACCCGAACTTCCACTGGCAGGCGACGTACGGGCAGTACGGGTGGGCCGGCACCACCAGGCCGCCCTGCCGCCGCACCTGGCGGGCGAACCGGGGGAAGGCCTCGTCGCGCGAGCGGTAGCGCCAGTCGACGAACTGGCCCGGCTGCAGGCCCAGCGCCAGCCAGTGGCCGTTGCGGGTGGTCACCTCCTCGCCGAGCACGATCAGCAGGTCCGGGCCGGCCAGCGGGCCCCACACGCCGTGCGAGGAGGTGGTGTTGTGGTCGGTCGACACGATGAAGTCCAGCTTCGCCTCGCGCGCGCCGGCGGCCACCTCGGCGGGCCGGCGGCGCCCGTCGGAGTGCACCGTGTGAAGGTGGCAGTCGCCCCGGTACCAGGCCCGCCCGCGCCCCCGGGCGCGCTCCGGCGGGTAGGCGGGGGTGAACTCGCCCCCGGGCGCGCCGAACCGCAGCGTCACGTCCACCCGGTACTCCAGGCCCTGCGGCGCCACCTGGTACGGCCCCAGCACCACGTGCCAGCGGCCCGGGCGGACCGGGCCGGGCAGGTAGCCGGGCGTGGCCTGCTCCCGGCTGACCGTGAACTCGGTGCGGGAGCCGCCCGACCAGCCGCGGAAGCCGCGCCCGCCGAGCTCGGTGCCGCGCTCGTCGAAGAGGCCGATGTCGCAGGAGTTGCCCGGGGTGCCGGGCGGGACGGTCGGCTTGTCGTACCGGTAGGAGACGGCGATCTCGCGGACGCCGCCGGGGACGTCGAAGGGGAGGTGGACGAAGTCGGGCGCGCCGGTCGGCAGCTTGCCGGTCAGGGTGATCGTCCGCTCGGTGCCCGCCGCGCCGCCGGCCGCCGTGGTGTCGGCCGCCGCGCCGTCGGCCGTCCCGCCGTCGGCGGCCCGGGCGACGCCCGCGGTCGCGGTGGCCGCCGCCACCGCCCCGAGCGCCCCCGCCGCCAGTAATCCGCGTCGGGCCGGCCGCGCCGTGCCGTCCTCGTGCATGTCCTCAGCCATCGGAAGCCTCCGCTCTCGCCGGGATGTCAGCGAAGTCTCGTACCCGCCCCGGTGAACCCCCGGTGAGCCGGGCCCCACGGCCGTGCGGCAGCCCCGTGAAGGCCGCGTCGGCTTGCACGGACGGGCGCGGAGGCCCTGAATGGAGGGGCGTGGATCGGTGATCTCTGACGGACGGACAGGTGCGGAGCTCTCATGGCACTCAGTCGGCGGACCCTCCTGGCGGCCGCGGCCGGCACCGCGCTGGCCGGTTGCGCGCCCACTCCGGGCGCGCCGCCGACCCCACCGCCGACCACCCCACCGCCGATCACCCCGTCCCCGTCGGAGTCGCCGTCCGGGGCCCCTTCCCCGCTTCCTTCCGCGACCCCTTCCCCCTCCGCCGAGGCGTCCTCCGCACCGGCCTCCGCACCCGCCTCCCCGCCGGCCTCCGCGCCCGCCACCACCCTCCCCACCCGGGCGGCCGTCACCACCCGCTACGCCGCCGCCGCGCCCACCAGCTGGGGCCTGGACGTCCCCGGCGTGCTCACCGCCCTCCCCGGCGCCGCCCGCGCCATCGCCCTCACCTTCGACGCCTGCGGCGGCTCCGGCGGCTCGGGCTACGACGCCGCGCTGATCGACACCCTCCGCGCCCACGCCGTCCCCGCCACCCTCTTCCTCAACGCCCGCTGGATCGACGCCAACCCCGAGGTCTTCGCGAACCTCGCCGCCGACCCGCTCTTCGAGATCGCCAACCACGGCACCGCCCACCGCCCGCTCTCCGTCACCGGCCGTTCCGCCTACGGCATCGCCGGTACCCGCGACCCCGGCGAGGTCTACGACGAGGTCGCCGGCAACCTCGCCAAGCTCACCGCCCTCCTCGGCCGCCCGCCCCGCTTCTTCCGCTCGGGCACCGCCCACTACGACGATGTCGCCACCCGCATCGCCGCCGACCTCGGCCAGCGGATCGCCGGATTCAGCACCAACGCCGACGGCGGCGCCACCCTCCCCGCCGCCCAGGTCCAGCGGGAGCTGGCCGACGCCGAGCCGGGCGGCATCGTCATCGCCCACATGAACCGGCCCGCCTCCGGCACCGCCCGCGGCGTCGCCGCCGCCCTCCCCGCCCTGCTGGCCGCCGGTCGCACCTTCACCCGCCTCTCCGACGCCTTCCGGTAGGCGGACGTTCCGCCGGAAGGAACGAACCACCCAACAAATCTGGGATACCGGCGCCCCCGTCGTCCCGGTGAGGATGCGTGACGCACCCCCCGCGCACGTCCGCCCGGGCGCGCCCGCGCCCGGCCGGTTCACGACCGACGGAGGAGTACGGATGACCCCCGCCCACCGCCCGCGCCACCGCCGCACCGCCGCGACCGCGGCCGCCGCCGTGACGGCCCTGGCCCTGCTGGAACTCGGAGGTGTCGGGGCCGCCACCGCCCACGCCGACACCCGCTCGCTGCGGTCGAGCTGCAACCCCGCCGTGGACGCCCCCTGGGTGGATGTGATCCACACCCAGGTCGACCCGATCGTCACCGACTACCTCACGATGGTCGTCGTCGGCGAGGGATCCGGGACGCGCACCGACGTCCTGCCCCGGGTGGCCCCGGTGACCACCTCCGTCGACGGCAACGCGAACATCACCGCCGCGGAGAGCGAGATCCTCCTCAAGGCCGAGGCCTGGGTCGGCTTCCCGGTCCAGAAGACCACCTCGTCCACCAGCAGCCTCCCCCTCACCACCACATGGAGCTACAACCAGCCGGACCGCTACGGCCTCTACCGGGGGACCCGCAGGGTCCTGGGCGAGTACGTCAAGTACGTCTGCGTCCGGACGGGCCCCGACACCGGCGAGTGGGTCAGCGCCGTCCCGGGCAGCGGCACCACGGGGACGTTCATCACGTACGGGTCGGTGGAGAACGGCATCGTCCGCTGCGCCCGGACCGAAGCCGCCGGAACGCTGCGCCGCGCCGCCCAGGTCCGGCTCGGCTGCTGACCCGCCGGTCCCGGAGCCGGCCGCCGCCTCACCGCGTCACCGCGGCACCGTTGCCGGGCCGGCCGCCGTGGACACCGGCAGCGCCGCCGCCACCCGGAACCCGGGCCCGTACGGGGCCGCGCTCAGCAGCCCGCCGTACAGCGCCACCCGCTCGCGCAGCCCCAGCAGCCCGTGCCCGGTCGACAGCTCCTGGCCCTCCTCGCGCTCCCCGTCCGGCGGGCGCCCCGCACCGTCGTCCACCACCTCGATGAGCAGCGCCCGGTCCCAGGTGATCCGCACGACCGCGCGGGTCCCCGGGCCGGCGTGCTTGGTGATGTTGGTGGCGGCCTCCTGGACCAGGCGGTAGGCCGTCTGACCGACGCTGTCGTCGACCCGCAGCGGCGTTCCCCGGACCTCCAGCGCGATCCGGACGCCGGCCTTGCGGACGTCCGCCAGCAGCTGATCCAGATCGCCCAGCCCGTGACTGTAGCCGTCCTCGGTGGCCGCCTCCGAGCCGCGCAGCAGCCGCAGCATGTGCCGCAGCTCGGCCATCGTCGAGCGCCCGAGGTCCTCGATGTGCGCGAACGCCTCCGAGCACGCCGGATCCTCCAGCGCCGTGGCCCGCGCCGTCTCCGCCCGCATGACGATCACCGCGACGGCGTTCGCGACGATGTCGTGCAGCTCCCGCGCGATCCGCACCCGCTCCTGGGTCACCCGCAACCGCGCCTCGGCGACCTCCTGCCGGTGCCGCTCCGCCTCCGTCCTGGTCGCCAGGCTCCACCGGGCGAACCCCCACACCACCAGCGTCACCGGGGCGTAGAACGCGATGTTCGCGACCAGGACGGGGGTGGTCAGCGGGCCCTCGTAGTCGCCGATCGTCTCGGCGATCGCCATCCCCATCGGGATCAGGCTCGCCACCAGGACGCCCAGCGCCACCGGCCGCCGGTACTGTGCGGCCACCGTGTAGAGGGCGATCAGCAGGCCGAAGCACGGCGTGTAGTCGACGGTGTTCGCCCACGACAGCAGGTCGGAGGTGATCGCGATGACCCACACGGCGGCGAACACCGCCAGCGGCCGGCGGCGCCGCAGCACCAGTGCCAGCACCTCGGCCAGGGCGAGCAGCAGCATCCACATCCGCTGCTGCCAGTCCGCCCACGGGGCGATCAAGGTGCCGAAGTAGAACAGCTCCGGAATGACCGCCGCCACGGCCAGCGCGGTGTCCTGCAGCCACACCGACCGCAGCCACCGCGCCGCCCCCCGCCGCCGCGCCCGGCCCTGTGCCTGCGCCTGCCCCTGCGCCACCGCCGCCACCATCACGCCACCGCCACCATCACTCCGCTGCCGTCTGCGGCGCCCTGCAGCAGATCCGGCTGCTGCAGCAGGTGCCTCCCGCGTAGACGCCGGCGCTCCCCGCGACCCCGACGGTGGTGTCGGGAGCCCCGAGCCACCAGGTGTCCGGAGGCCCGTCCTTCTCCGGCGGCACCACCCGGAACCCCAGCTCGGCGTACGTCGCCCACTGGTCACCGTGGTTGCGCAGCAGGGCTTCCGCCAACTGCGCCCGGGTGGCCTTCACGGCCGCCACACCGAACGGCTCGGCCCAGACGAGCGTCAGCACCGCCGCCGCGGCCGTGATCCCGTCGCCGTCGAGCGCGGCCACACTGACGCCGCCGACCGGAACCACCACCCCGTCGTCGCCGCCCCCCGGTGACCGCGAGATCCGGGCCACGAACCTCCGCCACGGATTGGCCAGCGCCTCGACCGGATCCGGCACCAGCACCGTCTCCGTACTGGTCAGCAAGCCGTACCCCACCCGCTCGCCGGCCACCCCGCCCTCCTCCTGCGTGTGCACGGTCACCGCCAGCGCGGGAACCTCGCTCACAGAATTGCTACTCATGGTGACACCTCGTGATCATCTCGGCCCGTGCTCCAGTCCGACGGGCGACGTACCACCACCCTCCCTCCACCCTTGTCCCAGGAGCATGAGCCCACGGCCCCACTTCTGCCCCGACCTGCGGATTCCTCCGCCCCGCCCGGCTCGGGTGACGTTCCGTCATGACATTTGTCACGGGCCGCCACTGAGAAGTTCCAGCACCCTCGGTGAGTGCACGCACTTCCGCCACCCCGGGGCGGCTGGAAGGCTGAACGGCATGACCGCGCGCCTCCCCGCCCTCCGCCTCCTGCTGGCCGACGACGAGCCCGTCCGCCGGGAGGCCCTGGCGGCCCTCCTGGCGCTCGAGGAGGGGCTCACCGTCGTCGCCGAGGCCGACTCCGCCCCGGCCGCGAGGGCCCTGGCCGCCCGCCGGCGGGCCGACGTCGCCCTCCTGGCCCTGCGCTCCCCGGCCCTCGACGGGGCGCCGCTGCCGCCCTGCCCGACCGTGATCATCACGACCCACGACCGCCCGGGAGACCTGCGCCGCGCCCTGCGCGCCGGCGCCCGGGCCTTCCTGCCCCGCGGCGTCTCGGCGGCCCACCTCGCCCACGTCGCCCGCACCGTCCACACCGGCGCCCGTTACATCCACCCGGACTTCCTGGCCCCGGACACCACCGTCCTGACCGCCGACGAGATCGACATCCTCGACCTCACCGCCACCGGCACTCCCGTCCCTCCACGAACCGCCCACCACCACCTCGCCACCGCCGCCACCAAACTCGGCACCCCCCACCCCGCCGCCACCCTCCACCACGCCCGCCGCCACGGCTGGATCTGACCGCCGCGGTGGCGGAGGTCATCGGCCGAGGCCTCCGGACCGCTCGGGACCGGCTTGGGCGAAGCAGGTGAAGGAGTCGCACGTCGCCCACGGCCGGCGTGGCGGACCGGCCGCGGGCTGAACGCGGCCCGCTACCGCAGGACGGTGATGGCGGTGGCGAGGTGGCCGTTGTGGACGCGCCAGCGGCCGGCGAGGGTGGGGAGCGGGGAGGGGACGAGGAGGGTGGCGGTGAAGGTGCCGTCGGGGTGGAGGGTGAGGTCGGCCTCGGAGAAGTCGAGGAAGCGTTGGGTGAGGGGGAACCAGGTCTTGTAGACGGATTCCTTGGCGCTGAAGAGGATGCGGTCCCAGGGGGTGTCGGGGTGGGCGGTGCTGAGGGCGGTGTTGCGCTGCTGTTCGGCGGGGAGGGCGATGGCGTCGAGCACGCCCTCGGGCAGGGGGAGGGCGGGTTCGGCATCGATGCCGAGGGAGAGCACGTGCTCGGCGCCGGCCACGGCGGCGGCGCGGAAGCCGGCGCAGTGCGTGAGGGAGCCGACGACGCCGTCGGGCCAGCCGGGGGCGCCGCGCAGGCCGGGGAGCAGGGGGCGGTAGGGGACGCCGAGGCGGGTGAGGGCGAGCCGGGCGCAGTGGCGCACGGTGGTGAACTCACGGCGGCGGGACTCGACGGCGCGCGCGATGACCGCCTGCTCCTCGGGTTCGAGGCGGGCCTCGGGCGGGTCGGAGTAGGCGGTCTCGACGACGACGGCTTCGGGAAGGAGTTCGCTGATCACTGTTCCCCCGGACAGGACGGACGACAAGAGCCTTCCGGAGGATAGCGCGATGATCGGCTGACTGATCGGTTATTCGAAGGCGGCGGCGGCCTCCCGCAGCGCACGGGCGACGGTCTCCGGGTCGTCGGGGGCGGGCTCGCCGGGCAGGTAGATGACGGCCCGCAGGGCGCCGCTGTAGCGGAAGGAGCGGTGGCGCTCGTACAGCGGCCAGGAGACCGGGGACCTGCGGTCGACGCCGACGCTGATGCCCTGGAACGGGGCCATGCCGATGAGCTGGTGGACGGGGCCGAGCCGGCCGGTCTCGGTGCCGTCGACCAGGACGCGGAACTCCCAGCGCAGGCCGGCCACCGCGGTCGCCTCGACGGTGACCAGGCGGGCGCCGGGGGCCAGCGGGCCGGCGTCGGCCTCGAAGAGTTCGCCGTACTGGTTGTAGGCGAGGTGCAGCCGGCCGTCCTCGACGTAGAGGCTGTAGCCGCCGCCCTGGTCGCCGTGCGAGACCAGGACGCCGGCGTCCTCGGCGCCGTGGTGGGCGAGTTCGACCTCGACGGCGAAGGACCGGAAGGAGATCAGCCGCGACGAGCGGTAGCGCTCCAGTTCGGGTGTGCCGGCGAGCAGGCGCAGCGGGCGGCGCAGCCGGGCGTCGTCGGGGTGGCGGCGGGCGAGCGCACCGCTGCCGTCGGCGAGCGGGAAGACGCCGTTGCGCCAGGCCGCTTGCTCCCAGGCGGCAGACAACTCCTTGACGACGTCCGGGTGTTCGGCGGCGAGGTCGTGGATCTCGGTGGGGTCGGTGCGCAGGTCGTACAGCGCCCACTCGCCGTCGTCGTACGGGGCGCCGGGGCGGTGCAGGGTGACCAGCTTCCAGCCGTCGCGGTAGTAGCTGCGGTTGCCGGTCATCTCGCAGTACTGCTCGGGGTGGGTGGAGGCGGCGGCCGGGTCGCGCAGGACGGAGGTGAAGGTGAAGCCGTCCAGGGACTGCGCGTCCTGGCCGCCGCGCCGCGCGGGCCGCTCCAGGCCGGCGAGGTCGAGCAGGGTGGGCAGCAGGTCGGTGACGTACTGGTACTGGGTGCGCACGCCGGGGTCGCCCTCGGCGCGCGGGAGGCCGGCGGGCCAGGAGAGCACAAACGGGACGCGCACGCCGCCCGCGTGGGTCTGGCCCTTGTAGAGGCGGAACGGGGTGTTGGAGGCCATGCCCCAGCCGCGCGGGTAGTGGACCAGCGAGCGCGGGCCGCCGATCAGCTCGACCTCCCGTTCGACGTCGGGGTTCCAGTCCTCGGGAAGGCCGGGGTGGTGGACGAAGCGGCTGAAGTAGCTGCGGGTGCCCTCGGCGCCGCCCTCGCCGGTGCCGCCGTTGTCGGAGGTGAACACCACGATGGTGTTGTCGAGTTCACCCAGCGCGGCGAGGGTGTCGAGCAGCCGGCCGAGGTTCTGGTCGACGTTGTCGACCATCGCCGCGTAGACCTCCATGTAGCGGGCGTAGAGCTGCCGCTGGGCGGGGGTGAGTTCGCTCCACGGGCCGACCTCGTAGCCGGATTCGGTGTTGCGGTCGGGCAGTCGCGTGCCGGGCGGGAAGTGGCCGGCGGCGAGCTGGCGGGCGAACCGGGTGGCGCGCAGTTCGTCCCAGCCGTCGTCGTAGCGGCCCCGGTGGCGGGCGAGGTCCTCGGGCTTGGCCTGCAGCGGGCCGTGCACGGCGTTGTGGGCGAGGTAGAGGAAGAACGGCTTGTCGGCGTCGTGGGCGCGCAGCGAGGTGACCATGTCGATGGCGCGGTCGGTGATGTCGTCGGTGTAGTAGTAGCCGTCGGGGAGTTCGTCGATGTCCAGCGGGCTGTTGTCGCGGACGAGTTGGTGCGGGTGGAAGAGGCTGGTGAGGCCCTCCAGGACGCCGTAGTACTGGTCGAAGCCCTTCTGCAGCGGCCAGTTGGCGCGGTGGTCGGCGGCGTTGGAGGCGGAGTCGCGGGTCAGGTGCCACTTGCCGACGGCGTAGGTGGCGTAGCCGGCGTCGTGCAGCAGTTCGGCGAGGGTGGGGATGTCGTCGGCGATCTCCATGCCGTAGCCGGGGAAGCCGGGGTCGGCGTTGGCGACGAAGGAGTAGCCGACCCGGTGCGGGTTGAGACCGGTGAGCAGGGCGGCCCGGGCGGGGGAGCAGAGCGGCATGGTGTGGTAGTTCGCGAGCTTGACGCCGCGCTCGGCAAGGCTGTCCAGGACCGGGGTGGGGACCTCGGAGCCGAACGGGCCGATGTCGCTGTAGCCGAGGTCGTCGACCAGGACGACGACGATGTTGGGCGCGCCCTCGCGCGGGCGGACCCGGTCGGGCCAGGCCGGGGTGGACTCCCGGAAGGTGCGGCCGACGGTGCCGGGGAAGCCGGCGTACGGATCGCGGTACGGCCGGGCGTCGGGGGATGCGCTCATGCGGTGCTCCGGGTGGTGAGTGCGGTGGGCCGGCCGGTGCGGACGGCGGGCCGGGTGTCCAGGCGCGGGACGGCGGCCAGGAGTTCGGTGGTGTAGGGGTGTTCGGGCGCGGTGACGACCCGGTCGGCCGGGCCGGTCTCGACGATCCGGCCGCGGTGCATGACGGCGATCCGGTGGCTCACCTGCCGGACGACGGCGAGGTCGTGGGCGATGAACAGCAGGGCGAGGCCGAGCTCGCGCTGCAGGCGGGCGAGCAGGTCGAGCACCTGGGCCTGGACCGAGACGTCGAGCGCGGAGACCGGCTCGTCGCAGATCAGCACGCTCGGTTCGGGAGCCAACGCCCGGGCGATGCCGATGCGTTGGCGCTGGCCGCCGGAGAAGGCGCGCGGATGCCGCTCGGCGCTGTCGGGATCGAGGCCGACCTGCTCCAGGAGTTCGGCGACCCGCCGGGCGCGTGCGGCCCGGTCGCCGAGGCCGTGGGCGATCAGCGGCTCGGCGATGATCTGCCCGGCGGTCATCCGGGGGTTGAGCGAGGCGTACGGGTCCTGGAAGACCAGCTGTACCTCGCGCCGGGCGTCCCGTTCGCCGCCACGCCCGAACTCCCGCCCCCGGAAGAGGATCTCGCCGCCGGTCGGGGCGTGCACCTGGACCAGCGCGCGGGCCAGTGTGGACTTGCCCGAGCCGGATTCGCCGACCAGTCCGAGCGTCTCGCCGGGGTGCAGCACCAGGTCGACGCCGTCCAGCGCGGTGACGGCGCGCCGCCGCGCGCCGTAGGTCTTGCGCAGACCGGTCACGGTGAGCAGCGGTTCGGTGCCGGGCGCGCTGTTGGCGGCGGCCGCCGAGGGCGCCTCCAGACGCGGGACGGCGGCCAGCAGCTGCTTGGTGTACGGGTGCCGGGGCGAGCCGAGGACCTCGGCGGTGGCGCCGGACTCGACCACCCGGCCGTGCCGCATCACCAGCAGCCGGCGGCAGGTCTGCGCGATCACCCCGAGGTCGTGGCTGATCACCACCAGCGCGGTGCCGGTCTCCCGGTTGATCCGGGTGAGCAGGCGCAGGATCTGCTGCTGGACGGTCGGGTCGAGGGCGGTGGTCGGTTCGTCGGCGACGAGCACCTCGGCGTCGTTGGCGAGCGCGAGCGCGATCATGACGCGCTGGCGCTGTCCGCCGGAGAACTGGTGCGGATGGTCGCGCAGCCGCCCGGCGGCGTCGGGGATGCCGACCAGGTCGAGCAGCTCGACGGCGCGGGTGGCCCGTTCACGCCTGTCGGGGTGCCTGCCGTGGGCGCGCAGCGCCTCGTCGAGCTGCTTGCCGACGGTGAGCACCGGGTTGAGCGAGGACATCGGGTCCTGGAAGACCATGGCGATCCGCCGTCCGCGGACGGCGCGCAGGGCGCTCTCCGGCAGGGCGGCGAGGTCCTGGCCGGCCAGCTGCACCGAGCCGCCGGTGATCCGGCCCCCGGCGGGGAGCATGTGCAGCAGGGCGAGCGCCGTGGTGGACTTGCCGGAGCCGGATTCGCCGACCAGGCCGAGGGTGTCCCCGGCGGCGAGGTCGAAGCCGACGCCGTCCACGGCGGTGGTGCCCTCGAAGGCCACGGTGAGGTCGGTGACCCGCAGGACCGTGCGGTCGGCGCGGGGCGGGGTGTCGTCGGACGCTGTGCTGGTGGTCATCGGCGGATTCCCCGGTTCAGGGCCTCGGCGATCAGCGTGAAGCCGAGCACCAGCGCGGTGGTGGCGGCCAGCGGGGCGGCCGCGAAGGTCGGATGGGTGGCGAGGTAGCCGACGGACTGGCTGAGGATCGAGCCGAGGGTCGGCTCCGGCGGGCGTACGCCCAGCCCGAGGAAGCTCATCGCGCCCTCGATGAACACACCGACCGACAGCGCCACCGCGGTCTGCACGATCAGCGGGTCGACGGCGTTCGGCAGCACGTGCCGCAGCAGCACCCGGGCCCGGGAGGCGCCGCCGACCCGGGCGGCCAGCGCGTACTCGCGCTCCCGCTGGACCAGGATGCCGGAGCGCAACTGTCGGCCGAACAGTGGGACTTCGGCGAGCGCGATGACGATGAACACCGGCCAGCGGCCCGGGCCGAGCACGGCCGTGACGGCCAGCGCCAGGATCATGCCGGGGAAGGCGAGCACCAGGTCGAAGACCCGCTGGACGGCGGTGTCGGCCCAGCGGTGGCCGGCCGCGAGCAGGGCGAGCGAGCAGCCGATCAGCGCGCCGACCGGGACGGCGCCGAAGGTCAGCGCGAGGTCGGTGGTGATGCCGTGCAGGACCCGGCTGAGCAGGTCGCGCCCGAGGTCGTCGGTGCCCAGCGGGTGTCCGGCGCTGGGCCCGGCGAGCGCGAGCGGGCCCTGGGCGTCGGGGTCGTGGTCGGTGAGCAGCGGGGCGAGCAGCCCGGCCAGCGCGATCGTGCCGACCAGGGCGAGCCCGGTCAGCCCGCGGGCGGAGAGCAGCCCGGCGAGGTAGCGGTTGCGGGCGGAGGTGCGCGCGGGGCGCGCCGGGGCGGGGGCGGTCAGGGCGGTCATCGGTTACTCCCACCGGATCCGGGGGTCGAGCCAGGCGTACACGAGGTCGGTGAGCAGCTGGACGGCGACGTAGCCGGCGACGATCAGCAGCAGCAGGGCCTGCACCACGGGGTAGTCGCGGCGCAGCACGCCCTGTTCGACGAGCTGGCCGAGTCCGGGCCAGGCGAAGATCCGCTCCACCAGCACCGCCCCGGCGACCAGGTGGCCGATCTGAAGGCCGAGCACGGTGACGGCGGAGGGCAGCGCGTTGGGCAGCGCGTGCCGCCAGACGATCCGGCGGCGCGAGACGCCGACGGCGGTGGCGGTGCGCACGTAGTCCTCGGCGAGCGCGCGGTGGATGCCGTCGGTGAGGTAGCGGGCGAGCACGGCGGCGCTGGGCAGGGCGAGGCAGACGGCGGGCAGCAGCAGGTACTGCAGCGCGAGGTCGGGGGCGTCGAGCAGGGACTCGTGGCCGCCGGCCGGCAGCAGTCCGAGGGTGACGGCGAACAGCAGCACCAGCAGCACGCCGGTGACGAACGGCGGCACGGCCAGCACGGCGGTGGTGAAGGCGCGGACGGCGGCGGCGACCGGGCGGCGCCGGGCGGTGGCGCCGAGCACGCCCAGCGGCAGGGCCAGCAGGACGACCAGCAGCAGGGCGGCGGCGGTGAGTTGGACGGTCGCGCCGATCCCGTCGCCGATCAGGTCGGCGACCTGGCCGCCGATCGAGTAGCTGGGCCCGAGGTCGCCGCTGAGCAGATCGCCGAGCCAGTGCAGGTACTGGGTCAGCAGCGGCCGGTCCAGGCCGAGTTGGGCGCGGATCGCGGCGACGGCGGGTGGTCCGGCGTCGGGGCCGGCCAGCGTGGTGGCGGGGTCGCCGGGGATCAGGCGCAGGATGAGGAAGACCAGGAAGGAGGCGAGGAGGAGGACGAGCAGCCCGGAGGGCAGCCGCTTGAGGAGGAAGCTTCGCATGGGTTCGGGCCGTCCGCTCAGGCCGTGAGGTAGGCGTCGTCGAGGTTGAGGTAGCCGAACTTGTTGAGGGTGGCGCCGCGGACCTTGCCGCCGGCGACCTCGGTGAGGCCGGCGATGGCGAGGTCGATCACGAACTGCTCGTCGAGCAGGACGTCGGTGATCTGCCCGTAGAGCGCCTTGGCCTCGGCACTGTCGCTGTCCGGCCGCTTCCAGGCGCGCTGGACGATGTCGGTGTAGCCGGGCGAGCTGAAGTGCGAGCTGTTCTTGGCCTCGTTGAACGGGTAGGCGCTCACCGCCAGGGTGGCGGGGTGGAGTTGGGCGAAGCCGTGGCTCAGCGTCCACAGCGCGGGCATGCTCTGGGCGATGAGCTGCTTCTGCATGGTGGGCGAGTCGGTGGGCTGCAGCACGGTCTCGATGCCGACCTGCTGGAGGTCGTACTGGAGGATCTGCGCGATGGAGGTGCTGCCGGGGTCGTTGCTGTGCGCGAACGGCAGGCTGATGCCGCCGAGTCCGGCGTCCTTGAGCAACTGCCGGGCGCGCTCCGGGTCGTGGCGGTAGTGGGCGGAGGCGTCCGCGGCGTAGGCGGGGGAGGACTTGGGCCAGGGCGTCGAGGAGACGGTGCCGTAGCCGCCGAGGGCCTGCTGGACCAGCCGCTCGCGGTCGACGGCCCAGGCGATGGCCTGCCGCACCCGCTTGTCGCCGACGTGCTCGGCGGTCAGGTTGACGCCGATGTAGTGGGCGCCGGAGCCGGTGTCGTAGGGCGTGACGCGGAACTGCGGGTCGCTCCGGAGGGTGGCGACGTCCTTGCCGCGGACGCTGTAGGACAGGTGGGTCTGGCCGGTCCGCAGGGAGGAGAGCAGCGACTCCTGCTGCGGGACGACGCGGATCTCGACGCCGTCCAGGTAGGGGCGGCCCGGGTTCCAGTAGGCGGCGTTGCGGGCGAAGGTGAGCGAGCTGCCGGGCTTGCGCTCGGTGAAGGTGTAGGGGCCGGTGCCGATCAGCTTCGTCCCGGCGAAGGCCTCCTCGACGGTCGCCGAGTCCGGGATGATCATGAACTCGAAGAGGTCGAAGAGATTGCTCACCGGATGGGCGAGGACGAGCGTGAGCTCGAAGTCGCCGTTCTTGCGGAAGTCCGTGACGGCGGCGGCGGTGGAGCGCAACTGGGCGGAGCGGGCCGGGTTCTGGAGGTTCTTGACGGCGAACACCACGTCGTCGGCGGTGAACCGGCGCCCGCTGTGGAAGGTCACGTCCTCGCGAAGCCTGAGGGTGACGCTCGTGCCGTCCGGGGCGACCTCCCAGGAGGTGGCGAGCTCGGGCTGCGGCTTCAGCTGGTCGTCGTAGCGGGTGAGGGTGTTGAAGACCAGCCGCTGGACGAGGGTGTTGGCGCTCTGGGCGAACAGCAGGGCCGGGGTGAAGTCGACACCGGCGCCGACCGTGAGGACGCCGCCGCGGCGCGGGCCCGCCGCGTCGCCGGCGCTCCGTCCGGCGGCGGTGTCGGCGGCCGAGCGGCAGGCGGCCAGGGTCAGCAGGCCGGCGCCGGCCAGGCCGCCGCGGAGCAGCGCCCGGCGGGAGAGCGGGGAGGCGGTGGGAAAGCTGGTCACGAGTGGGATCCTCTGCGGGAAGGAGCTGTCGGGGTCGGTCGGCGAGGGGGCGGGGCGGTCGTCAGGGCGTGCACCGGGCGGGCGTACAGGGCGCCGAGCGAGGCCGCCCCGGCGGCCACGGCGAGCACGTCGGCGCCGCGCCGCTGGGCGATCACCAGGCCGGTGTCGCGCCGCAGGTGCGAGCCGCGCGCGAACGCGGCGCGCACCACCTCCAGATAGGCCGGGTCGAGGGAGGTGAAGTGCTCGGTCAGGACCAGCAGATCGGGGTTGACCACGTCGGCCAGCAGGCCGAGCGCCCGGCCGACGACCTCCGCGCGCCGCCGCACCAGCCGGTCGGCCCGCGGGTCGCCGGCCTTGACGGCGGCCACCAGCGCGGCGCGGTCGGGCCGTTCGGTGATCCCCTCGGCAGCCGCCGCCTCGAACAGCGTGGTGTCCGAGGCGGCGGCCACCAGACAGCCGGTCCGGCCGCAGTGGCAGGGCACGTCGCTGTCCGGCACCGGCAGGTGGGCGATCTCCCCGGTCGGCGAGGCCGGGCCGACGTGCACGGCACCGGCCACCGCCAGGGCCGCGTCCACCACATGGCCGACGAACAGGTGCACCATCGAGCGCCGGGCCGCCGGGTGGCCGAACAGGATCTCCGCCTGGGTCAGCGCGCGGGCGTGGTTGTCCACCTGGACGGGCAGCCCGCAGGCGTCCGCCAGCAGCTCGCCGAGCGGCAGGTCCTGCCAGCCGAGCGGATCGTGACGGATGATCCGTCCGCGATCGCGGTCGACCGTGCCGCCGGTGACGGCGCCCAGGCCGACCACGGTGCGGCCGTCCGGGGCGGCGGCGAGCAGCCCGGGCAGCCGTTCCAGCAGCGGCCGCAGCACGGCCGGGCCGGTGCGTCCCCGGTGGTTCAACTCCCTGCGGTGCAGCACGTTCCCGCGCGGATCGAGGAAGGCGAAGGTGGTGGACGGCAGGCCGATGTGGAGGCCGGCCACCGCGATCCGCTCGGTGTCCACGTCCACCGGGAGCTGCGGGCGGCCGACCGCGCCGCCGCCGGGGGCCGCCGCCAGCTCGGGCCGCTCGCGCAGCAGCCCGAGCCGGACGAGGTCGACCACCTGGCGGGAGACGGCGGCCGGGCTCAGGCCGGTCAGCGCGGCCACCCGGCTGCGGGCCACCGGACCGTGGTCCAGCACCGCCCGCAGGACGGCGGCGGCGTTGACGTCCCGCCGCGCGTCCCCGGTGCGCGGCGGGGCGGTGGTGACGACCGTGCTCGTCAGCTCGGCGAACATCCTTCGTCCTTCGGGGATCCGGCGCCGCTCAGCGCTGCGCGAGGGTTGGTGTGGCCTGCTGCCCGGTCGGCTGCGGCCCGGTCTCCTACTGCTGGGCGTCCCGCCGCTCGGCCTCCAGCTGCTCGGCCGGCACCAGCCCGGCCACCCGCGGCGGCTCGGTGGGCTCCAGCAGCCGGCTCGGGGCGCCGTCCACGCCGGCCGGCAGGTCGCCGTCCAGGGTGATCCGGCGGACCAGGCGCGGCTCGTCGCCGTAGTCGTTGACGGCGTAGTGCTGGGTGGCCCGGTTGTCCCAGATCGCGACGTCGCCGACCTGCCAGTCCCAGCGCACGGTGTTCTCCAGCCGCTCCACGTAGCGCTGGAACAGCGAGATCAGCGCCTTGCCGTCGGCGCCGGAGACGCCCTGGATCCGCTGGGCGAACGCGCCGAGCAGGATGCTCTTCTCGCCGGTGACCGGGTGGACGCGGACCACCGGGTGCTCGGTCTTGAACGCGGTGGAGACGAAAACCTGGCGGAACAGGTTGGCCACCTCGGCGTTCTCGGCGAGCTCGGGGCGCAGCGCGAGGCTCGCCGCGTAGTCGTAGTCGTTGGTGTGCACGGCGCGCAGCGACTCGGCGAGGACCTTCAGCGGCTGCGGCAGGTCCTGGTAGGCGGCCGCGGTGTTGGCCCACACGGTGGAGCCGCCGGCCGGCGGCAGCTCCAGGGCGCGCAGGATCGAGGCTTTGGGGTAGGACGGCACGAAGGTGACGTCGGTGTGCCAGTTGTTGGCGCGCACGCCCTTGGTGGCGTCCAGCTCGAAGATGTACCGGCCGTCGGCGCTCGGGACGGTGGGGTGGCCGACCGGCTGGCCCAACAGGCGGGCGAACGCCTCGTGTTCGGCGTCGTCGAGGTGCTGCTGGCCGCGGAAGAACAGCACCTTGTGCTCGTACAGCGCGGCTTCGAGGGCGGCGACGGTCTCGGCGGGCAGGTCGCCGCCGAGGCGCACGTCGTGCACGATCGCGCCGATCCGGCCGGCGGCGGGGGTGAGGCGGAGCTCGGTGGTGGTGGCGGTGGACATGGCGGTTCCTCGACTCTCGTGGAGCGGACATGGGGATGCGTGGGTACGCCCCGGCGGCGGACGCGGGCGGGGCGGGTCGCGGTGAAGGGCGGGACGCGGTGAAGGACGTGACGCGGTGAAGGGTGTGACGCGGCACGGCGCGACGCGGTGAGGAGCGGGCCGGTGAAGAGCGGCACGCGGGGGCCGGGCGGCCCGGGATCAGCGGGCGAGTGCCCCGCGACAACAGCGACAGCCGCGGCGGGCCGGGGCGGTGCGGTGAACCGTGCTCATCGGCCCTCCTTCCGGGTCCGGGGCGCTGCGAGTGGGCTCGGCGCTCATCGTGCTGAAGCCCCCGCCTCCCTGTCAATCACCCGTTCTGCCCGGTGAGAAGGCATGTTGCGGCCGTGTGGCGCCGCGTTGCGGACGATGGTCGGGCGGTGACGGGACGGCTGCGGCGGCGTGTTCCCGCCTGTCGGGGGCGTGTCGGGATTACTAACTTTCGCAGCGGAAGAAACCCCGCCGGCAGCGGAAGGGCCCGTCCGGAGCGCGTCCGGGCGGGCCGTTCGAAGTCCGGGGCGGGGTTCGTCAGGCCCCCAGCAGGCGGGCGAAGTCCAGGCCGAGGCCGCCGAGCACGGGCAGCGCGCCGAGGTCGGTGACGGCGCCGACCGGGATGCTGTAGCCCTGGTTGACCTCCCGGACCTCCGGGGCGGCGGCGGCCGGTCCGGCGAGGGCTCCGGTGAGCGCGGCGGTGAGGACGGCGAGCAGGGCGAGGGTGCGCACGGGTGCCTCCGAGGACGTGGGAACGGGTGCCCTGCTGAACGCGCGGAGGAGTGGTGCGGTCACGTATCGTCCCTCCTTCGGTCGTGCGGGTAAAGATTCCCGGATTGTGTTCATGACAACATGTCATCTGTCTGTACCACTCGTCCCGATCCCGCCTACCGTCCTTCCCAACGACCCAACTGGGAGGGCCCACATGCGCGTTGCCCCGAAGCTGCGGATCCTGGCCGGCGTTCCGCTGGCCGCCGCCGCGATCGTCGCCCTGAGCGCCGGAACCGCGAGTGCCGCGATACCGATCAACAAGCCCATGACCGGCAAGGCCACCTACTACAACGACGCCGGCTACGGCGCCTGCGGCACCCAGATCAATGCCGGCACCCAGCTGCTCGTCGCCGTCTCGCACACCTGGTGGACCACCGCCAACCCCAACAACGACCCGGTCTGCAAGGGGATCTCGGTCAAGGTCAGCTACCAGGGCAAGACCCTCACCGTGCCCGTCAAGGACCAGTGTCCGTCCTGCGACTCCACCCACATCGACCTCAGCCAGCCCGCCTTCGCCAGGTTCGCACCCCTCGGCCAGGGCGTGATCAACGGTTTGACCTGGCAGTTCGTCAAGACCGGTCTCGCCGGCCAGACCATCCCGATCGGCGAGCCCGTCACCGCCTCCACCCTCGGCTGACGCCCGCCCCGTGACGCCCTGCCCGTCCCCGCCCCGACGCCGCGCACGCCGCGGCTGTCGGCGGGGGCGGGCAGAATCGGCCCCCGCGCACCCGGCGCGACCGGACCGACGAAGGGGTGGGCATGGCGAGGTACCTCACGGTGACGGCGGCCGTCACCATGGACCCGGCACGGCTGCGGGCGTTCCTCCGCTCGCCGGTCGCCCCGCCCTCCGCCCGGCCCGAGGCCGACTGGACCGGCCTCTGCGCCCCCTGGCGCGAGGAGGCCGTCCGCCGCCGCTACCGCGCCGAACTGCCCGCCGCCCTCGCCGAGTGCGACCGCTGGATCGACGGCGACCACGCCGCCCTCCTCCACGGCCTGGACGAGGACGGTGAACTCACCCTCCGTCACGACGAGGCCACCGGCTCCCTCACCGTCGACCTCGACACCCGCGTCGACTTCGAACTCCCCAGCATGATCTGGGCGCTCACCGCCCTGCGCGGCCTCGCCGACACGATGGCCGGCGACGACAGCGGCCTCGTCGAGCTCACCGTCGACTGGAGTGACGAGAAGGTGCTGCTGCACCTCGCCCCCCGGGGCTCCGCCTTCCTCGACCCCGCCCGGGACGCCGGCACCCTCACCCGCGCCCGGAACGCCGCCTTCGACGCCCGCACCGCCGCCGGCGAGGCGGACGGGGACGAAACGGCCGGCGAGGTCCTCGAACGGCTGTCGGCCTGACAGGGTGCCTGGGCCGGGGTGCGGATTCTTCCAGGCTGTCGGTGGTTCCCGAACGGCACGCGGGCGTACCGTCCCGGGAAACGATCAACGCGAGTGGAGGTCGGGGTCCGTGGGATCCGGTGGCAGGGGCGTGAACGGCGGGGTGTCCTTCTGGTGGGGCCGGCTCGGACTGCCCGAACCGAGGCCGGCGCTGCCCGGTGACCGTGAGGTCGACGTCTGCGTGGTCGGCGGCGGCTACACCGGCCTCTGGACGGCGTACCACCTCAAGAAGGCCGACCCCGGACTGCGGATCGCCGTGCTGGAACAGCGCTTCTGCGGCTACGGCGCCTCCGGGCGCAACGGCGGCTGGCTCTACAACGGCTTCGCCGGGCGCGGCGCCTTCGCCCGCCGCCACGGCCGGGCCGGCGCCGCCGCGATGCAGCGGGTGATGGACGCGGCGGTCGGCGAGGTCGCCGACACCCTGGACGCCGAGGGCATCGACGCGGACCTGGTGCGCGGCGGCGTCCTGGAGGTCGCCCGCACCCCCGCCCAACTGGCCCGGCTGCGCGAGTTCGCCGAGACCGAACGAAGCTACGGGCCCGACCGCGTCCAGGAGTTGAGCGTCGGCGAGACCGCCGAACGGCTGCGCGTCGCCGGCACCCTCGGCGGGGTCTGGAGCCCCTACGGCGCCCGCGTCCAGCCCGCCAAGCTCGCCGCCGGCCTCGCGGCGACGGTCGAGCGGCTGGGCGTCGAGCTGTACGAGGGCACCCCGGTGACCGGCATCCGCGGCGGCCGCAAGCCCCGGGCGGTCACCCCGCACGGCACCGTCACCGCCCGCTACGTGCTGCGCGCCACCGAGGGGTTCACCTCGGGTCTGGCGGGGGAGCGCCGCACCTGGCTGCCGATGAACTCGGCGATGATCGCCACCGAGCCGCTGCCGCCGTCCTTCTGGGCCGAGGCCGGCTGGGAGGGCCGTGAGGTGCTCGGCGACTTCGCCCACGCCTACATGTACGCCCAGCGCACCGCCGACGACCGGATCGCCCTCGGTGGACGCGGTGTCCCCTACCGCTTCGGCTCCCGGACCGACACCGACGGCGCCACCCAGCCCGCCACCATCCGCCAACTCCGCGAGATCCTGCACGCGTTCTTCCCGGCTGCCCGTACCGCCCGGATCGAGCACGCCTGGGCCGGGGTGCTCGGCGTGCCCCGCGACTGGTGTGCCACCGTCGACCTGGACCACCGCACCGGCCTCGGCTGGGCCGGCGGCTACGTCGGCAGCGGCGTGACCACCACCAACCTCGCCGGCCGCACCCTGCGCGACCTCGTCCTCGGCCACGACACCGAACTCACCCGGCTGCCCTGGGTCGGCCACACCGTGCGCCGCTGGGAGCCCGAACCCCTGCGCTGGCTCGGCGTGCACGCCCTCTACGCCGCGTACCACACCGCCGACCGCCAGGAGGCCGCCCGCCGCCGCCCCACCACCTCGCCCCTCGCCCGCCTCGCCGACACCGTCGCCGGGCGGTAGACGCGGAAGCCCCCGGGCCGGCGGGCAGAACCGGCCGACCCGGGGGTGCCACGGGCTCAGGCGCCGACGTACTCCGCCAGGTGCCGGCCGGTGAGCGTCGAGCGGGCGGCGACCAGCTCGGCCGGGGTGCCCTCGAAGACGACACGGCCGCCGTCGTGGCCGGCGCCGGGGCCGAGGTCGATGATCCAGTCGGCGTGCGCCATGACGGCCTGGTGGTGCTCGACCACGATGACGGACTTGCCCGAGTCGACCAGACGGTCCAGCAGACCGAGGAGTTGCTCGACATCGGCCAGGTGGAGACCGGTGGTCGGCTCGTCCAGGACGTAGACCCCGCCCTTGTCGCCCATGTGGGTGGCCAGCTTGAGGCGCTGCCGCTCGCCGCCGGAGAGCGTGGTCAGCGGCTGACCGAGGCTGACGTAACCGAGGCCGACGTCCACCAGGCGGGTCAGGATGCGGTGGGCGGCGGGCGTGCGGGCCTCGCCGGCGGCGAAGAAGGCCTCCGCCTCGGTCACCGGCATCGCCAGCACCTCGCTGATGTCCCGGCCGCCGAAGCGGTACTCCAGCACCGAGGCGTCGAAGCGCCGGCCCTCGCAGTCCTCGCAGGTGGTGGCCACCCCGGCCATCATCGCCAGGTCCGTGTAGACGACGCCCGCGCCGTTGCAGGTCGGGCAGGCACCCTCGGAGTTGGCGCTGAACAGGGCCGGCTTCACGCCGTTCGCCTTGGCGAACGCCTTGCGGATCGGCTCCAGCAGACCGGTGTAGGTGGCCGGGTTGCTGCGCCGCGAGCCGCGGATCTGGCTCTGGTCGACGGACACCACGCCCTCCCCGGCCGGGATCGAGCCGTGCACCAGCGAGCTCTTGCCGGAGCCGGCCACACCGGTGACCGCGACCAGCACACCGAGCGGGATGTCTACGTCGACGTCCCGGAGGTTGTGCGCGGACGCGCCGCGGACCGCCAGCTTGCCGGTGGGCGTGCGCACCGCCTTCTTCACCTCGGCCCGGTCGTCCAGGTGCCGGCCGGTGACCGTGCCGGCCGAGCGCAGGCCCTCCAGCGAGCCCTCGTAACAGATCGTGCCGCCCGCCGAACCCGCGCCCGGACCGAGGTCCACCACGTGGTCGGCGATCGCGATCACCTCGGGCTTGTGCTCCACCACCAGCACCGTGTTGCCCTTGTCCCGCAGCTGGCGCAGCAGGCCGTTCATCCGCTGGATGTCGTGCGGGTGCAGGCCGGTGCTGGGCTCGTCGAAGACATAGGTGACGTCGGTGAGCGAGGAGCCGAGGTGGCGGATCATCTTCACCCGCTGCGCCTCGCCGCCCGACAGGGTGCCGGCCGGCCGCTCCAGCGAGAGGTATCCGAGGCCGATCTCGACGAAGGAGTCCAGGGTCTGCCGCAGCGCGGCGAGCAGCGGCGCCACCGAGGGCTCGTCGAGGCCGCGCACCCACTCGGCGAGGTCGCTGATCTGCATCCGGCAGGCGTCGGCGATGCTGATCCCGTCGATCTTCGACGAACGGGCGGCCTCGGTCAGCCGGGTGCCGTCGCACTCGGGACAGGCGGCGAAGGTCACCGCGCGGTCGACGAACGCCCGGATGTGCGGCTGCATCGCCTCCCGGTCCTTGGACAGGATGGACTTCTGGACCTTCGGGATCAGCCCCTCGTAGCTGACGTTGATACCGCTGATCTTCACCTTGGTCGGCTCGTGGTGCAGGAAGTCCCGCAGCTCCCGCTCGCTGTAGTCGCGGATCGGCTTGTCCGGGTCGAGGAAGCCGGAGCCGCTGAAGACCCGCGTCATCCAGCCGTCCCCGGTGTAGCCGGGCACGGTGATCGCGCCCTCGGCCAGCGACTTGGTGTCGTCGTAGAGCTGGGTGAGGTCGATGTCGGAGATCGAACCCCGGCCCTCGCAGCGCGGGCACATGCCGCCGGTGACGCTGAAGCTGCGCCGCTCCTTGACCGTCCGGCCGCCGCGCTCCACGGTGACCGCGCCCGCGCCGCTGATCGAGGCGACGTTGAAGGAGAACGCCTTGGCCGAGCCGATGTGCGGCCGGCCGAGCCGGCTGAACAGGATCCGCAGCATCGCGTTGGCGTCGGTCGCGGTGCCCACGGTGGAGCGCGGATCCGCGCCCAACCGCCGCTGGTCGACGATGATCGCGGTGGTCAGGCCGTCCAGCACGTCCACGTCCGGCCGGGCCACCGACGGCATGAAGCCCTGCACGAACGCGCTGTAGGTCTCGTTGATCAGCCGCTGCGACTCCGCCGCGACCGTGTCGAACACCAGGGAACTCTTGCCCGAGCCGGAGACGCCCGTGAACACCGTCAGCCGGCGCTTGGGTATCTCGATGCTGACGTCCCTGAGGTTGTTCTCGCGCGCGCCGTGCACCCGGATCAGGTCGTGGGTGTCCGCCGCGTGCGGCTCCGGTGCCTGTGCGCCGTTCCTCGTGCCCGTGCTCATCGTCTCTCCGGTTCCTCTCGCCGTGCCCGCGGCTTCCGATCTAACCAGCCGGGTACGACAAGCGGGGGGCCCGAGCCCGCTTACGCCGGTCGGATGCCGCGCGCTGGCGGCCGGCGGGCCCGCACCGCACGGTGGTTGCGGGGGACGGACGACGGGAGGTGCCGGCGGTGTCGAAGCGGGCACGGCTGTGGCGGACGACGGCCGGCCTGGCGGCCCTGGCCGTGGGCGCGGGCGCGGTGCCGGCGACGGCCGCCGGGGTGCGGCCGGGGTGGGCGGTGGCCGTGGTGGACCAGGCTTCGCGGAGGGTGCTGGTGGTGCAGAGCGCGGACGAACTGATGGCCTACCGCGGCCCGGACCGGCAGCCGGTGGTCTGGTCGTGGTCCGCGGACACCGCCGGCGACCTCGACGACCTCGACCCGCACCGCAGCTGGGGGGCGCCGGACGAGGCCAAGAGCCGGGTGCGGGACGGCCGCCGGTACCTGCTGGTCACCGCCTCCGGCGGACTGGCGGCCGTCGTCGACACCGCGACCGGCGCCACCGCGTGGGCCACCGACACCGGAGAGCACGCCAACCCGCACAGCGCCGAACTCCTCCCCGACGGCAACGTCGCCGTCGCCGCCTCCACCGGCGGCTGGGTGCGGCTGTACGCCGCCTCCCTCGGCCCGCGCACCACCGCGCACGCCGAGTACCGGCTGCCGGGCGCGCACGGGGTGCACTGGGACGGGCGCTCCGGGCTGCTCTGGGCGCTCGGCGACGACACCCTCACCGCACTGCGGGTGGGCGGCACCGCGGCCGCCCCGCTGCTCGGCGTCGAACGCGCGGTGCCGCTGCCCGAGCCGGGCGGCCACGACCTGTCGCCGGTGCTCGCCGAGCCCGGCCGGCTCTGGGTGAGCACCGGGGAGCACCTGTGGCGCTTCGACCCGACGGCGGACCGCTTCACCCGGATCCGGCTGGGCGGCGAGGAGGCCGAGCGGGACATCAAGAGCGTGGGCGACGAACCCGGCACCGGGCGGCTGCTCACCACCGCCCCGGACCACGCCGGCCCCTGCACCTGGTGCACCTCGGTGCTCACCCTGCATCGCCCCGACGGCAGCCGCAGTCTGCCCGGCACGCACCTCTACAAGGCGCGCTGGTGGACCAGTTGGGGGATCGGGCGATGACCCGGTGGGCCGGTGGCGGGACCGCGGGGAGGGGTGGCGGGAGGGGCGGGGGACGGGACCGTCCGGGCTGGCATTCGGAGGATGCGGCTGATTTTATGCAACGCCAAACTACTCCAATAGTGGTCAGTTTCCGCTCTGGTTCCGTATACCTCCCGGTAGCGCCCCGGGCTGGGATAGCGTCCATGGCGCCGGGGGAAACCGAGCCCGCTCAGCGGGTCCGCACCATCCAGAAATGCCCTACCCATTCAGGGAGAGAACTGTGCGCAATTTCGTTTCGGAATCACGGTCGGAGACCGTGGACGAGCTGCGGCTCGCACTGGAATCGCTCGCGGCCTTCCCGGCCCGCCACGCCGCGGGCGGGGCCGAGGTCGCGAACCGCCTCTCGGCGGTGGCCGATCTGTGCCGGGCGGTCGACGGCGTGCTCGACAGCCTGGTCGTCGAAGCCGCCGCCGAGGCGGCCGAGGAAGGCTGGACCGCGGCCCGGATGGCGTCCGAACACGCCGTCTACTACGCGCGGTTGCGCCGGGCGCTGCTGCTCACCGGTTCCGCGGCAGAGCAGCGGTGAACGCGGCAGCCACCCAGGCGGTGGACGTCGACGCACACCTGGTGGACGTCGACGCACACGTGGTGGTCTGTCCCACCCGGTGGAGCGACGTCGACGAGAACGGGCACATCAACAACGCCCGGCTGGTCTCCTACGTTCAGGAGGGAATTTACGACCTGTGCTGCCACCACCCGGTCGCCGTCCGGGAATCCCTATTCCCGTCCGGATTCCTGATCGCCCGGCACGAGATCGATTATCTGGAGCAGCTGTACCACCGGCCGGAACCGTTGCTGGTGCGGCTGACGGTGGCCCGGCTGGGGCGCAGTTCCGCGCATGTGGTGGTCAAGGTGTGTCGTGACGCGAACACGTTCATGCGGGCACGGACGGTCGTGGTCGCCAGGGACGCGGTCTCCGGCCGTTCCCGCGCGCTCAGCCCGTCGGAGCGACGGTTCCTCTCCGGGTTCCTCGCCGACGACGCGGCTCCGGTGGTACCGCCGCGGGTGACGTTCGCCGCGCCCCGCGGGTCGTTGTCCGCGGCGTCCTCCGGGCACCACCCGGCCCGTCGGCGCCTGTCGAACCCCGCTGCCCTCACCAGGGGCGTTCCGGTGATCCCGGACGGGCGTCGCGTCCGCTGACCTCCGCCGCGACCCCGATCGATGAGCGGCAGGATCCTGCTGGGGCAGGATCCTGCTTGGTTGTGCGGGCGGCGGACGGGAGCGAACGGGGCGAGCGCGGGGGCGGGGCGGGGACGGAAGTGGGGCGGACCTGGGGGCGCAGTGGGGGCGGAGCCGTCGGAGGCTGAACCCGGCGGCAGTGGCGGGGAGTTCGGACGTGGATCAGGTGCCATCGCCACCCCGTCGCCGGCCAGTGCCACCGGGCGGGCGCCGACGGCGGGATGCCCGGCGATCTCGGCGGTGAGCGGGAACTCCCGCCAGCCGGGGATGTTGACCGGGCTGACCGTGCCGCGGGCGAGGTCCACCGGTCCGGCGCTGCCGATGCCGACGGCGGTGACCTCGGCCCAGCGCGGTGCGGCCGCCAGACGGTCCAGCACCCGGTGCACCACGGCCAGCACCGCACTGCCCGACTCCTGTGCCGGGGTGGTCAGTTGGACGCGGTCGGTGAGCGTCCCGGCGGAGTCGACGAGCGCCCCGGCGATCTTGGTGCCGCCGATGTCGACGGCAGCGAACAGCGGGCCGGCGGCGGTGGGCGAGGGTGCGGTCATGGCGGGTGGCTCCGGGCGAGGGTGAAGGTGCGGGCGAGCGGGCCGGACGGGGACAGCCAACAGGATCGGACCGGCGGAGCGCGGCGCGGGGTCCGCCGGCCCGTCGGCCCGCCCCGGGGAGCGCGGCGGCCGGAGCGGCCCGGATGTGCCCTTTTGGGCTGTTCCTGCCCGAACCGGAGCGGAAATTCGCGCAGGCGCGCAACGATTCGCAGCCTCCACGACATCCAGGAAGTATGGAATCGAATCTTCTCCCGACCGAGGACCGGGCCGACGGCGAAGCGGCCGGGCCCGCCCGGAAGTCGCCGCTCCGGTACGTCCGCCACAGCGCGACGTTCCTGGGCGTCAGCGTGGTGTCCGGTGTGCTGCTCGCGGGCATGGCCCTGCCCGCCGCCGGCGCGCTCGGGCTGACCGCCAAGAGCACGGCGGAGGGGTTCGACGACATTCCGGACGACTTCAAGACCCCGCCGCTCACCCAGGCGACCCAGGTCTTCGATGCCAAGGGCGGGCTGATCGCCAAGGTCTACGAGCGCGACCGCACCGTCATCGCCGCCGAGCAGATGTCGCCGTACATGCGGCAGGCGCAGGTCGACATCGAGGACGCCCGCTTCTACGAGCACGGCGCCGTCGACCTCAAGGGCGTGCTGCGCGCGATCAGCAAGAACGCGGAGAGCGGCACCGCCTCCGAGGGCGCCTCGACGCTGACCCAGCAGTACGTGAAGAACGTCAACATCGAGAAGGCGGGCGACGACCAGGACGCCGTCCGGGAGGCGATGCGCAAGACCCTGGGCCGCAAGATCCAGGAGCTGAAGGTCTCGATCAAGCTGGAGGAGGACCTGAGCAAGGAGCAGATCCTCACCAACTACCTCAACATCACCTACTACGGGAACGGCGCCTACGGCGTGGAGGCCGCCTCCCAGCGCTACTTCAGCAAGTCCAACAAGGACCTCACCGTCGCCGAGGCCGCCACCCTGGCCGGCCTGGTGCAGAACCCCTCGCAGTACGACCCGAAGGCGCACCCGCAGGCGGCGCTGAACCGCCGCAACACCGTGATCGACAAGCTGCTGGAGAACAAGCACATCACGGAGGAGCAGGCCAAGGAGGCCAAGGCCGCCCCGCTGGGCCTGAAGTACAGGGATCCGCAGCGGGGCTGCATCACCGCCCAGGCGGGCATGGGCTTCTTCTGCGACTACGTCCGGCACGTGGTCAAGCAGGACCCGGTGTTCGGCGCAACCGCGGCCGAGCGCAAGAAGTTCTGGGACCAGGGCGGTCTGAACATCCACACCACGCTCGATCCGGAGAAGCAGGCCGCCGCCCAGAACGCGGTGAGCTCCAACGTCCGGGTCACCGACAGCGTCTCGGCCGCCGCCACCATGGTCGAACCGGGCACCGGCAAGATCCTGGCGATGGCCCAGACCCGCCCGTACGGCCTGGAGCCGGCCAAGAACCAGACCGTCGTCAACCTCAACGCGGACGCGGCGATGGGCGGTGGCAACGGATTCCAGCCCGGCTCCACCTTCAAACCGGTGGTCGCGGCCGCGGCCATGGAGGCGGGGCTGTCACCGACCCAGGAGTACTCCTCGCCGAACAAGATGGACTACCCGACGATGAAGACCTGTGACGGCACCTGGAAGAACACCGGCAAGCCCAAGGTGACGGTGCCCAACGAGTCCGCGAGCGAGAAGGGGCCGTACCAGCTGAAGCAGGCGATGGCCCTGTCGGTCAACACCTACTTCGTGCAGATGGAGGAGGAGATCGGCCTCTGCGCGGTCAAGCAGATGGCCAACAAGCTCGGCATCACCTCCCGGGCCAGCGGAAAGGCGCTGGACGAGGTCCCCGCGATGGCCCTGGGCGTCGAGGAGGTGAGCCCGCTGACCATGGCGAACGTCTACGCGACCTTCGCCGCCGGTGGCAAGTACTGCGCCCCGGTCGCCATCAACAAGATCACCACCGTCGACGGCACGGACGTCAACGTCCCGCCCGCGCGCTGCGACCGGGCCTTCTCGGAGAGCACCGCCCAGGTGCTGAACACCATCCTGAACGGGGTGACCGAGAGCGGCGGCACCGGCTCGGCGCTCAGCCTGGAGGGCGACCGGCAGATCGCCGGCAAGACCGGCACCTCGGACCACAAGAAGGCCGCCTGGTTCAGCGGCTACACCCCGCAGCTCGCCACCTCGGTCTGGCTCGGCGGCCCCGCCGGGGGTGTGGAGATGCGCAACATCACCATCAACGGCAAGTACCGCACCGAGGTGTTCGGCGCGGACGGGCCCGGCCCGATCTGGCGGGACGCCATGAACCAGGCGCTGCGGGGCGCGCCCAAGCAGTCGATGCCGATGGCGGACATCCCCGACCCGGCGCCCAGGCCGGACCCGGGCGCCACCCCGGGTGCCACGGGCTCGCCGTCCGGTACCGCCTCCGGTGCGCCCTCCGGCGCCCCGTCCGGCGGCCGGGCCGCGACGCCGAACGGCGGCAGGTCCAAGGCGCCGTCGGGCGGCAGGTCCACCGCGCCGGCCGGCGAACCGTCGACCGACCAGGACTGACGGCCGGTCGGCCGCGGCGGGGGGGGGGGCGCCCCCCCCCCCGCGGGGGGGGGGGCGGGGGGGGCCGGGGGGGGGGGGGCCGGCCCCCGGCGGGGGGGGGGGGCGCGACCCCGGGCCCGGCGCCCGACCCTCCCCCCCCCCCGCCCCCGGGGGGGGGGGGGGGGGGGGGGGCCCCCCCCCCCCCCCGGGGGGGGGGGGGGCCCCCCCCCCGCGGCGGGTCAGAGCGGACCCCAGCGGTAGAGGGTGGAGCCCCAGGTGGCGGTGTGCACGAACGACGTCGAGAAGGTGTTCGTCTTGAGGTAGTAGCCGCTCTGCCCGACGGGCTGGAGCTTGGTGTCGATCTGGTAGACCAGCGAGAGCGGGTAGACGCAGAGCGACCAGTCGTAGTCGCCGCCGTTCACCCGGATGTCCTCGCCGGGCGCGCTGCCGCCCGGGCTGTTGAGGGTCCAGGAGTACGTTCCGGCGTCCAGGTGCAGCCGCCGGTAGGTGCACTGCTGGGGCGGGGTCACCGGTGCGGGCAGCGGTCCCACCTGCCCGTAGTCGGTGATGAACTCGTGCTCGGTGACGGCGTTGGCGGGGACGACGGCCGGGCCGGCCAGCAGGCCCAGCGCGAGGGTCGGCAGGGCGAGGAGCCAGGTGAGTCTTCGCAGCATGCGTGCCTCCGGTCGGCCGGACGCGGTGGAGGAGCCCGGCGGTGGGGGGTCCAGTGGTCTACGCCAATTCTGCTCGCCGGGCCGTGCCGCTGCCCATCCCAGAACCCTGGGGGGCGGCCGCGCTCCCGGCCGGCGTCTCCGGTCGCGTCCCGCGCCGCACCCTCAGTCGTTCGCCAGGGCGGTGAGCGCGAAGGCGCGGGTGCCGCCGACGTGGCGGCGGGCGAGGTCGGCGGCGGCCTCGGGGTCGCGGGCGCGGATGGCGGCGAGCAGCTGCTCGTGCTCGGTGCACATCGGGGTGCTGCTCTCGGGGCCGGAGGTGAGCCGGAACAGCCGGCGCAGCCGGCCGTCGAGCGGGGCCATCATGTCCTGGAGCAGCGGGTTGCCGGAGAGTTCGACGATCGCCCGGTGGAAGTCGGCGTTGAGGCCGACGGTCTCGCGCAGCCGCCCGTTCTCGGCGGCCCGGCGGGTGCGGGCGAGGATGCGTTCGAGGTTCTTCAGCCCGGCGGGGGTGGCGTGCACCGCGGCGAGGCTGGCGGCGAGCGCCTCCAGGGACTCCCGGACGGCGAAGAAGTGCTCGGCGTCGGCGGGGCCGAACTCCGCGACCACCGCGCCCCGGCGGGCCTGGACGGTGAGGAAGCCCTCCGCCTCCAGGCGCTGCATGGCCTCGCGCACGGGGACGCGGGAGACACCCATCGTCTCGGCCAGCTCGCGTTCGACCAGGCGGCGGCCGGCGGGGTACTCGCCCTCGATGATCCGCTCGCGCAGCTGGACGTAGACGAGGTCCCGGAGCGACTGGTGGACGTCGCCGGGCGTATCGGTCATCGGGTGCTCCAGTCGGGTGGGGGCGGCGCCTGGTCGCGGGGCCGCACAGATCATTTCAGATCGGTGGCCGATACCCCTTGTCTGGTATTCGGTATACCAGATAGCTTGAGGCCCCCGCCCGGGCCGAGCCGCCGTCCCCCGATAGCCACGGCAGGACCGGGCGGGCTCGCGACCCCCGAAACCTGGACGTTCATGTGATCACCCCCGACCTCCTGCTCGACGCCACGCTGCCCGACGGCAGCACGGTCGACGTCCACCTCGCCGACGGCCGGATCGCCGCCCTCACCCCGGTGGACGCGCGGCCGTCCGACGGTGGCGACGGCGACCGCCCCGGCACGGTCCGCCCCGGCGCCGTCCACCTGCGGGGCGCACTGCTGCTGCCCGCCCTGGTCGACGGCCACGCCCACCTGGACAAGACCTTCCTCGGCGCGCCCTGGCAGCCGCACCGCCCCACCGCGGACCTGCGCGCCCAGATCGCCTCCGAGCGCGCCCAGCGCCGCGAGGTCGCCGAGCGTACGCCCGTCGCCGAGCGGGCCGAGGCGCTGGCCCGCCGGATGGCGGCCCTCGGGACGGGCCACGTCCGCTCGCACGTCGACGTCGACCCGGACACCGGCCTGGACCACCTGCACGCCCTGCTGGAGGTGCGCGAGCGCGTGCGCGACGTCATCGACGTCCAGCTGGTCGCCTTCCCGCAGAGCGGCGTGGTCGCCACCCCCGGCGTCGCGGACCTGCTGGACGCGGCCCTGCGCGAGGGCGCCGAGCTGATCGGCGGCCTGGACCCGGCCGGCTTCGACGGCGACGTGGACGGTCAGCTCGACGTCGTCTTCGGCCTCGCCGAGCGCCACGGCGCCGGGGTGGACATCCACCTCCACGACGGCGGGCCGGTCGGCGCCTCCCAGCTGCGCGACATCGCCGACCGCACGGCGGCCCTCGGCCTCGGCGGCCGCGTCGCGGTCAGCCACGCGTACGCGCTGGGGGAGCTCGGACTCGGTGAACTCCTCGACACCGCGCGGAGGCTGGCGGACGCCGAAGTGGCGATCATGACCAACGGGCCGAGCCGCTCCATGCCGCCGGTCAAGCTGCTGCACGAGCTCGGCGTGCGGGTGTTCGCCGGCTCCGACAACATCCGCGACGCCTGGTGGCCGTACGGCACCGGCGACATGCTCGAACGCGCCACCATCATCGGCCTCCAGGGCGAGCTGATGACGGACGGCGAACTGCGGCTCGCCGCCGACCTGGTGACCACCCACGCCGCCGCCGCCCTCGGCCTCGCCGACTACGGGCCCACCCCCGGCGCCCCGGCCGACCTGGTGGCGGTCGCCGCCGGCTCCGTCGCCGAGGCGGTCGCCGCCCACCCCGAGCGGCTGCTCGTCCTGCACGGCGGCCGGGTCGTCCTCGACCGCACCCGCTGACACCCCCTCCCCGGCGGCCGGCCGAGGCCCCACCCTCGGCCCGTCCGGCCCCTGCTCCACCCCTGTTGGAAGGACGCCCCCCACCGTGAACCCCTCCGCGCAAGGAACCCGGCCCGCCCCGGCTGCCGCCCCCTCGGCCGCTCCCGCCCCCGCCGCGTCGCCGGCCGCGCCGGGCCGCCTCGCGGGCGGCCAGATCGGCACCACCGACCTGGTCTTCTTCGTGGTCGCCGCCGCCGCGCCGCTCACCGTCCTCGCGGGCATCGCGCCGTTCGCCATCGGCGTCGGCGGCGCCTCCGCCCCCGCCGCGTACCTGATCTCCGGCGCGCTGCTCGTCCTGTTCGCCGCAGGCTTCACCGCGATGAGCCTCTACGTGCGCAACGCGGGCGCCTTCTACGCCTACGTCGCGCGCGGTCTCGGCCGGACCATGGGCGTGATCACCGCCTACGTCGCGGTGGTCTGCTACAACCTCATCACCCCCGGCGTGGCCGCCGCCTTCGGCTACTTCGCCGCCGAACACATCGAACAGCGCACCGGCGCGCACGTGCCGTGGTGGCTGCTGTCGGGCGTCTGCGTGGTGGTGGTCGGCGTCCTGGGCTGGCTGAAGGTGACGCTCAGCGCCAAGGTGCTCGGCGTGGCGCTGGTCCTGGAGGTGCTGTCCCTGCTGGTGATGGAGGGCGGGGTGCTCTCCGAGCGCGGCACGGCCGCCCTGGACCCGGTCTCCTTCGACCCCTCGCTGCTCACCCAGGGGGGCGTGGCCGGAATGTTCGTGCTGGTCATCGGCGCCTTCACCGGCTTCGAGGCGACGGCGATCTACGCCGAGGAGGCCCGCGACCCGCGCCGCACGGTGCCCCGGGCCACCTTCATCGCGATCGGCTTCCTGGCCGTCTTCTACGCCCTCGGCACCTGGATCGTGATGGGCGCCTACGGCACCGACGCCGCCGTCGCGGCCGCCCGTGCCGCCGACGGCCCGGACCTCACCTTCACCGCCGCCGAACGCTTCGTCGGCCTCTGGCTGTCCGACTCGATGCACGTCCTGATCGTGGTCAGCGCCTTCGCCTCGACCCTGGCCTTCCACAACGCGGCCGCCCGCTACCTCTACGCCCTCGGCCGCGAGGGCCTGCTGCCCCGCCGGCTCGGCCGGATCTCGCGGCGCTCCGGCTCCCCGGGCCCGGCCGTGCTGGTGCAGAGCGGCTTCAACGCGCTGGTGATCCTGCTGGGCGCGGTGCTCGCCGCCGACCCCTACCTGGTGGTGCTGCTCTGGTCCAACAGCGTGGGCGTGCTGGGCATCATGGCGATGCAGGCGCTCGCGGCGGTGGCGGTCTGGGCGTTCTTCCGCCGCGACCGGCGCGGCATGTCGGCCTTCCGGGTGGTCTGGGCGCCCCTGCTGGCCGCCGCCGGACTGGCCCTGCTGACGGTGCTCGCCGTCTTCAACTTCAGCCTGCTGACCGGCGCTTCGGGCCTGGTGAACGCGCTCCTGCTGCTCCCGCTGCCGCTCGTCGCGCTGGCCGGCTTCCTGGTGGCCCGCCGCATCCGCCGCACCGACCCCGAACGCTTCGCCCGCCTCACCGAGGTCGACGTCGAGCGCGGCTGACCCGTCCGCGGTCGGGGGCGGGTTCACCTCCGCCCGGTCGGGCCCGCACACGGCCGCAGGCCGCTTCCACCGAAGGGTGGGAGCGGCCTGCGGCGTCGGCGGCGGTCAGGTGTCGCGGCCGCGCAGCGTGAGGTGGCCGGCCAGCAGGGCCGCCGCCGCCCAGGCGGCGACGACCAGCAGAGCCGTCGCGGGGGCGAGGGCCGGATCGCCCTTCATGGCCTGGGCGCCGGCGTGTTCGGGCAGATAGCGGGCCACCGTGCGCAGTGCCGGGATGACACTGGCCACCGGGGAGAGCACGAAGACGAACGCGAACGACAGCGAGAGCGCCAGCGCCGTACTGCGCAACATCGTCGCGATGCCCAGCGCGAACAGGCACATCAGGGTCAGGTAGAGGCAGGCCCCGAACACGGCGCGCAGCGCTCCTGGGTGGCTCAGCCCGATGCCGTGCGGGCCCAGCGCCGCCTGGGCGGCGAAGAAGGCGAGGAACGCGGTCGGCACGGCCACCAGGAGGGCCACCGCGGCGGCGGCGACGATCTTGGAGAGGTAGAAGAGGCCGCGCCGGGGCACCGCGGCCAGCGAGGTGCGGATCATGCCGCTGCCGTACTCGGTGCAGACCAGCAGGACCGCGAAGGAGATCATGGCCAGCTGGCCCATCTCGACACCGACGAATCCGGCCTCCACGGGATCGAAGTCGGCGAGGAGCGGGTCGCTGCCGCTGTCGATCGCCGAGCGGGCCGAGGCGCCGTTCAGGACACCGATCCCGATGCTGACGACCGGGGTGACGAGCAGGGGGACGACCGTCGACCGGACCGTCCTGATCTTGGTGAGTTCGGCCTGGACCACGGCCGCCGCCGCGTTAGAGGACATGACGGTTCCCTCCCGTGAAGGCCTCGGTGCGGTACTCCGCGGCGTTGCCGGTGAGCCGGAGGAAGGCCTCCTCCAGCGAGGCCGTCCGGGTGGCCAGCTCCCCCAGGACCAGCCCGGCCGCGGCCGCGATCCGGCCCACCTCCTCCGTTCCGGCGCCGTCGACGACCACGGTGTCGGGCTCCTCCTGGCGGAACGTCAGCCCGGCACGGTCCAGGACGCCCAGCAGCCGCTCCGGTTCCGAGGTGCGGACCAGGACCCGCGGCCGGCAGTTGTCGGCGATGAAGTCGTCCGTGCTGGTGTCGGCGAGCAGCCTGCCGCGCCCGATCACCACCAGGTGCTCGGCGGTGATCGCCATCTCGCTCATCAGGTGGCTGGACACCAGGACCGTGCGGCCCTCGGCGGCCAGCCGCCGCAGGAGCGTGCGGATCCAGCGCACGCCCTCCGGGTCCAGGCCGTTGACCGGTTCGTCCAGCAGCAGCACCTCCGGGTCGCCGAGCAGGGCCGCGGCGATGCCCAGCCGCTGGCCCATGCCGAGCGAGAAGCCGCCGGTCCGCCGGGAGGAGACGGACTCCAGGCCCACCATGGCGAGCACCTCGCGGACCCGGGCGCGGCCGATCCGGTTGGTCTGGGCGAGCCACAACAGGTGGTGGTACGCGGTGCGGCTGCTCTGCACCGCCTTGGCCTCCAGCAGCGCGCCGATGTGCCGCAGCGGCTCGTACAGCTCGTGGTAGGCCTTCCCGTGGTAGCGGACGTCGCCCTCGTCGGGGCGCTCCAGACCGAGCATCATCCGCATGGTGGTGGACTTGCCGGCCCCGTTCGGGCCCAGGAAGCCCGTCACGCGGCCGGGCCGGACCGTGAAGGTGAGCCCGTCGATCGCGACGGTGTCGCGATAGCGCTTGGTCAGTTGCCGTAGTTCGATCACGACAGCAGGCTGCCGTGCGGCGGTGCCGCGGCACATCGGCCGGCGCTCCGAGTCGCGGCCTCCACCCGGAGGCGGAGACGGCGGGCTCCACCGGTGCCGTCTCCTACCACGGTCGGTCATTCCCGGGGCCGAGGCGCAGGCCCGCCCGGGCGGATACGGTGGGCGCATGGCCCGACTCCCCCCGACCTGGCGGACACCGTACCGCGACGGTGCTGTCCGCCCGCTGAGCCGAGGCGAGTTGGCGGCCGCCGACGGCCTGGTGGCGGTGGCGCTGACGGCGCTCTTCCTGGCCCTGCCGGGTCCGGCGTGGAGTTCCCACGGCGGATGGTCGGTCCGGCTCGCCCTCGCGGCCGCGATGGGACTGCCGCTGGTCCTGCGCCGGGCCCGCCCGGCGGCGGTCTGCGCCGTGGTCACGGCGGCCTCGGTGGTGGCCTCGGCGGCCGGTACCGTCCGGGAGCCGTTCCTCGGGGTGGCCTTCGCGCTCTACCAGGTGGCCGTCACCAGTCCGGCCCGGCGGGTGCCCACCCCCGCGATCGGCGCGGTGAGCGGCGGTGTGCTGGTGCTGCTCCTGGTCTCGGGCGTCCCGAGCGGTGGTGGGCAGGACGTCGTGCTCCACCTGGCGGGCCTGGCCGTGGCCGGGATGGCCTGGGTGCTGGGCCGTGCGGTCCGCGAACGGCGCGCGCACGCCGCCCGGTCGGCCCGGCGGGTCGCCGCGGAGGCGGTGGCGGAGGAACGGCTGCGGATCGCCCGGGAGCTGCACGACATCGTGGCGCACCACGTGGGGGTGATCGCGGTGAAGGCCGGGGTGGCCAATCACCTCCTGGCCACCCACCCGGAGGGGGCCGGCGACGCGCTGCGGGTGATCGAGACCTCCAGCCGCTCGGCGCTGAGCGAGATGCGGCAGATGCTCAGCGTCCTGCGGGCCGGCGAGTCCGGACCGGAGGCCGACGGCCTGGACGGACTGCGGCCGGCGCCCGGGCTCGCCGCGCTTCCCGAGCTGGTGGCCGGTGCCACCGCGGCCGGGCTCACCGCCGAACTGCGCACCGAGGGAACCGCCGACCTGCCGGAGGGTGTGCAGAGTTCGGCGTACCGGGTGGTGCAGGAAGCGCTGACCAACGTGCTCAAGCACGCCGGCCCGACCCGCTGCCGGGTCGAGCTGGTCGCCGACGGACGGGAGCTGCGGATCGAGGTGACCGACGAGGGCGCCGCCGCGGTCCGCGGTGCCCGGCGCTCCGGCCGCGGCGGCGGGCACCCGACCCGGTACGGGACCGAGGAGGCGGCCGGGCACCGCGGTGGCCACGGCCACGGTCTGATCGGCATGCGGGAGCGGGTGGAGCTGTTCGGCGGACGCTTCGAGGCCGGCCCGCTGACCGGCGGCGGCTTCGCCGTTCGGGCCGACCTGCCCTACCGGGCCCTGGTGCCGGTGGGTCAGGAGCCCTGATCAGGACCGGCGCGACGAACCGCCCGGGTCCGGGGTGAGCCCGGCCGGCCGCCCTGCCCATCGCCCCGCGGCCGGGGTGGAACGACGATCGTGTGGAGGACCGTGTGACCGAGCCCGTCCGTGTCCTGGTGGTGGACGACCAGGCGCTGCTGCGCGGCAGCTTCCGGATGCTGATCGACGCCGAACCCGGCCTGACCGCGGTCGGCGAGGCGTCGGACGGCGCCGCCGCGATCGAGCTGGTCGCCGAGCAGCGGCCCGACGTGGTGCTGATGGACGTGCGGATGCCCGGGACGGACGGCATCGAGGCCACCCGGACGATCTGTGCGCGGCACCCGGGCGTGCGCGTCCTGATGCTCACCATGTTCGACCTGGACGCGCACGTCTTCGCGGCGTTGCGGGCCGGAGCCGTCGGCTTCCTGCTCAAGGACATCCCGCCGGCCGACCTCCTGCACGCGATCCGGGTGGTGGCCGCGGGGGAGAGCCTGCTCTCGCCGAGTGTCACCCGCCGGCTGATCTCGGAGTTCTGCCGGCATCCGGCCACCGAACCGGCCGGTCCGCCGCCCGCGCTGGACGGTCTGACCGGCCGGGAGCGGCAGGTGCTCCAACTGGTGGGCGCCGGGCGGTCCAACGCGGAGATCGCGCAGGAACTGCACGTCTCCGCGGCGACGGTGAAGACGCACCTGGGTCATCTGCTGGACAAGCTCGACGCCCGGGACCGGGTCCAGCTGGTGATCATCGGCTACGAGAGCGGCCTGCTCACCCCGCGCCACCGGGTCTGACCGGTCTCCGCCGCACCCCCGGGCGGCACGTCGGGGCCGTTGCGCGGGAGCTCCGGCGGACAGCGGGGGCGCTCGGAGGAGGCTTCCCGGCGCCGCCCGGGCGCGCTCGTCCCCGCGGGTCAGCCGCCGTTGCCGAAGGTGCCGCGGGGGCCGGCCGGTTCGGCGCAGGACCGGCAGACGACGCGCGAGTAGACGGCCGCCGGGCCGCGGATCACCGCCTCGACGCCGCCGTACAGCGACCTCGTCCCCGCCGGGCCGCCGCAGATGTGGCAGCAACGCAGGGCCTGCGCCTTGGTGTAGCAGTCCCAGCAGACCAGCCGGTCCGCCGCCTCCGCCAGCACGACGGTCGGCTGCGGGGCGGTGAGGTGGTCGCAGTGGCGCAGGGTGCCGTCCGCCTCGGCCCGGAGCATCACCGCCCGGGTCTCGCGGAACCACGGCGCGGCGCGGTCGGGCGTGGTCCGGACCGGGGCGGGGCGTCCCGCGGCGATGAGCAGGCGTTCGGCGTGGTCGCCCGCGGCCCTGATCTGGTCGGTGACGGCGAGGCCGGCGGGGTCGTCGCTCATGGGCACGTCCTTGTGCGAACGGTGGGGCTTGCGGGACAGCGGTCGGGGGAGCGGCGTGCCTGACGCGGCCGCCGCTCCCGGTCTCCAACTGTTCCACCCGCCGCCCGCGTTACGCCTCCGCGACGGGAGAGGTGTGGGCGTGCGCCCGGGGCGCGCGCTCCTGCTGCGCGCCGTAGGGGCGCAACACGCTCCTAGCCGAGTTCCTGCGCGCGGGCGAGCACCTCGGCCGGGGCCTTCTCCACCGAGCCGGTGTCGAAGGGGGGCTGCGGGTCGTACTCGGTGCAGAGCTGGATCGCCTGGGCGGTGACCTCGTCCGTGAGCAGGGCGGCCAGCCGGACGGCCATGTCGATGCCGGAGGAGACCCCGGCCGCGGTGATCAGCCGGTCGTGGCGGACCACCCGGTCGGCGGTGTAGACCGCGCCGTGGGACTCCAGTTCGGCGGTCGCCGCCCAGTGCGTGGTCGCGGTCAGGCCCTTCAGCAGACCGGCCGCGCCCAGCACCACGGAACCGGTGCAGACCGAGGTGGTGAACCGGGTGCCGGCGTGGATCCGGCGCACCCAGTCGAGGAAGGCGGGATCGGCGAGCATGGGCCGGATGCCGCCCCCGCCCGGGATCAGCAGGACGTCGCAGCGCTCCACTTCGGAGTACGCGGTCGGGACCCGCACCGGCAGCGCGCCGAACGTGTCCCGCACCAGCCCCGGTTCGGCGGTGACAAAACGGACGGTGGCACCGGGTACGAGCGCGAGGATCTCGTAGGGTCCGATCGCGTCGAGCGGTTCGAAGCCCTCGAAGAGCGGGATCACGATGTCCATGCTCCGCAGCATAGCGACCGACCGGTCGGGCGGAATCACCGGAGGCACCGGAGCCGACCCGGCGCGCTCGGTCCGTCCGACGACGGCCCGGGCGGTCCTTCGCACGCTCGGCCCCCGGCCCGCCGGCGAGCCGGGGCGCCGCCCCGCACGCGACGCCGTCGAGGGCCCGCCGGTGTCCCCGGCCGCCCAGCCGCGCCGCTGCTGCGGAACTCAGCCGCCGGTGGCTGCCGTCAGGACCGCCGGGGTCGGGCCGTCGGGGCGGACGGTGATGCCCCAGACGGCGCCCGCCGGGATGCTCAGGAAGTCCACTGTGTGGGCGGGCAGCAGGAGTTCGAGCAGGGCGGTGGACTCGCGCAGGGCGAACTGGGTGCCCAGGCAGGCGCGGGCGCCCAGGCCGAAGGGGAAGTAGGCGCCGAGCTGGGCGGGGCGGGTGCCGTCCGCGGTGAAGCGGGTGGGGTCGAAGCGCTCGGGGTCGGGCCACAGGGCCGGGTCGCGGTGGGTGAGGTAGGGGCAGACCAGCAGGTCGGTGCCGGCCTCGACGTGGTGGCCGGCGAGGGTGTCGTCGGTGAGCGCGTGCCGGGGGAGGATCCACGCGGACGGGTAGAGCCGCAGTGTCTCGCCGACCAGCGCCTGCACCGCCTCGCGCCGCTCGGGTGAGCCCTCCGGGCCGGCGGCGAGGGCCCACGCCCGGGCGTCGGGGCGGGCGTCGAGCAGCAGGTAGAGCCAGGTGAGGGTGGTGGCGGTGGTCTCGTGGCCGGCGACGAGCAGGGTGACGAGCTCGTCGCGGATCAGCCGGTCGGTGTACTCGGGGTGGTGCTCGGCGGCGTCGAGCAGGTCGCGCAGCACCCCGGGGCCGTCGGGGCCGTCCTCGCGGCGGCGGGCGGCCTCGATGGCGGCGTGGGCGACGGCGTCGATCCGGGCCAGGTCACCGGCGACGGCGTCGTGGGCCCTTGCGCCGTCGGGCAGTTGGGGGAGGGCCGCGACGACGGCGGGGACGCGGTCGAGTTCGCGCTCGGTGGCGGCGTCCAGCGGGTGGCCGGTGAGCGCGCGCCAGATGGTGTCGAGGGCGAAGTGGCGCATCTCCTCGCCGATGTCGACGCGCTCGCCGGTGTGCGCGTACCCGGCCCATCGGTCGGCGGTGCGGCGGGCCGCGGCGGCGATCCGCTGCTCGTAGCGGCGCATCCCGGGGCCGGTGAACTGGGCCTGCAGCATGCGCCGTTGGCGCTTCCAGGCATCGCCGGTCGCGGAGAGCACGCCGTCCCCGGCGAGCATCCGGGCGCGGTGCGAGCGCTTGACGTAGCGCTCGGGGTGCCGGCCGAGGACGTGCTGGACGGCCTCGGGGTCGGTGACCAGGACGGTGGGCCGCGGGCCGATCCGGAAGGCGGCGACGCCGCCGAGCCGCTGCCGGGTGCGGGCCAGCAGCTCGATCAGCTCGGCCTCCTCGGCGCGCCACTCGGCGACCTCGGCCGGCGCGAGCTCGGGCACGGGCGCTGCGGGCGATGAGCCGGGGTTCGCGGTCGTGGTCACAGCAGCTCTCCTCGGTCGGCGACGGACGGACCGCGCCGACTCTACGTCAGCCGCCGTGCTCGCGCCGCGCTCGCGCCGGACCGCCGCCCGAACGTGCGGCGGTGCCGCGGTCCGTCCCCCTCGACGAACCGCGGCACCGCCCTTATCCCGTCCCGGAGACGATCCGGTCCGCTCAGATCGCCTGCCAGAGGGCCGGGACGATGTTGGGCTCCCAGCCCACCTGGGCCGTGTGGCCCTGGAGGCACCGGTAGCTCACGCCGTTCCAGGTGACGACGTCACCCGCCTGGTACGTGGTGCCCGGGGTCCAGGTGCCGCCACCGGGGCCCGGGTCGGAGGTGACCACCAGCGAGTAGCTGCTGGTGTGGGAGACCGAACCGGTGCCGGTCACGGTCAGGTTGTACGTCCCGTTCGGGACCGACGAGCCGACCGCGATGCTCAGCGTCGCGGAGCCGCCGGACTGCACCGAGGACGGGCTGACCGAGGCGGTCACCCCGGCCGGCGCGCCGGAGACGGCGAGGTTCACCGTCTGGGCGGAGCCGGAGGTGGTCTGGGTGCTCACCGTGGCGGTGGTGGAAGCGCCCGGCTTGACGTTGCCGGTGGCCGGGTCGACCGAGACCGAGAAGTCGTTGGTCGGGATCGGGCCGCTGCCGACCGAGGTCTTCCACAGGGTGTAGGCGACGCCGTCGGCGCTGCGGTCCAGCACGGTGGCGTTGATGTTGCTGGTGGTGTCGCACGACGAGTGGTAGCAGGAGTCGTACGCGCGGCCCGCCGTGCCGCCCCACTTCGCGGCCTGGGCCGAGGTCTTGGTGGCGCTGGCGCCCGCGGCGTAGCCCGAGGTCGGGATGCCGGCCGACTGGAACGAGGCGTCGTCCGAGCGGCCCTGGCCCTCGACGTTCTCCTCCGGCTGGAGGTTCAGCGAGTCCCAGTACGCCTTCATCGGCGCCGAGGTGGTGGAGTTGACGTTGTTGATGAAGTAGCCGGCGTTGGGCGAGCCGACCATGTCGAAGTTGTAGTAGCCCTTGATGGCGCTGCGCTGGGCGGAGCTGAGCTGGCTCACGTAGTACTGCGAGCCCTGCAGGCCCTGCTCCTCGCCGGTCCACCAGGCGAACCGCACGTGGCGGGTCAGGGTCGGGTTCTGCTGGGCGAGGACGAGCGCGTTCTCCAGCAGGACGGCCGAACCGGAGCCGTTGTCGTTGATGCCCGGGCCGGCGCTGACGCCGTCCAGGTGCGCGCCGAACATGGTGACCTGGTCGGACGGGCCGCCGGGCCAGTCGGCGATCAGGTTGTTGGCGGTGTAGCTGCAGCTGCCGCAGGTCTGCTCGCTGACCTGGTAGCCGGCCGCCTGGAGCTTGGCCTTCACGTAGGCCAGCGACTGGCTGTACCCGCTGGTGCCGGTGCGCCGGTTGCCGCCGTTCTGCGAGGCGATGCTGTTGAGCTGGGCCAGGTGCGCCTGGACGTTGGTGACGCTAATGTCGGGCGCGCTGCCGCCGGGGTTGCCGCCGCCGACCGTCAGCGTGTACTGCGCGGTGTGGGTGGCCTGGCCGGTGGCGGTGACCGTGATGACGTAGCTGCCCGGCGCGGTGGTCGCGCTGGTGGAGACGGTCATCGTGGCGGAGGCGCCGGTCTGCACCGAGGACGGGCTGAAGCTGACGCTCGCGCCGCTCGGGGCGCCGGAGGCGGTCAGGTTGACGCTCTGGGCGCTGCCCTGGGTCACCTGGGTGCCGACCGTCGCGGTGGCCGAGGAGCCGGCCTGGACCTGGCCGGAGCCCGGGTTCAGCGAGATCGAGAAGTCGCTGACCTGGCCGGTGCAGGTCGGGTCGCCGCTCTGGGCGGGGACGCTGACGGCGTCCCAGGCGGCCTTGGTGCGGTTGAACAGGTTGCAGCTCGGGTCGAGGTTCTTGGCGGCGGTCAGGGTGGTGGTGCGGTAGCGCTTGTAGGTCATGCCGCTGGTCTTGAGCAGCATGCCGCCGTAGAAGATCCGGCCGGCGTCCTTGATGCCGACGCCGGTGACCGAGGAGCTGTTGCAGGTGGGGCTGGTGGGCTTGCCGCCGCCGGGGTTGGAGCCCTCGGCGAGCAGGTAGAACCAGTGGTTGAGCGGGCCGGCGGCCGCGTGCACCTCGGTGCTCGGGATCGAGGCCGAGTAGCAGTTGGGGTTGTTGCTGACCAGTGAGGGGTTGTACATGTTGCGGATCGGGCCGCTGCCGACGAGGTTGATCATCTCGCCGACGAGGTAGTCCGGGCTGTCGTACGGGGCGGGCTGGTTGGCGTAGGCCTCGGTGAGCGCGCCGAAGATGTCGCCGGTGCCCTCGCCCAGGCCGTTCTCGTTGTTGGCGCCGCCGGGGGTGAACTGGTCGATGCCGTGGCCGAACTCGTGGCCGACGACGTCGATCGAGGAGATCCACTCATTGGCGTTGCTGTGGCCGATGGAGACCGAGGAGCCGTCCCAGTAGGCGTTGACGTCGGCCAGGCCGACCTTGACGGGCCAGCTGCCGCCGTTGCCGTCGTGCCCGTTGCGACCGAGCCAGTCGCGGAGCATGTCCCATTCCTTCTGGGCCGCGAACATGGCGTCGCCGCAGCCGGTCTCCTTGCTGGTGGGGCTGCCGGTGCCCCAGGAGTCGGAGGACTTGGTGAAGACCTGGCCGGTGGCGTTGTCGGCGCAGCTCAGGCCCGGGCGGCTGGGGTCGCGCAGCGAGTAGGAGCTGCCGGAACCCGTGGTGTTGATGGTGGGGTTCGGGCCGTTCCACTTGGAGTTGAGCGTGCCGGCGCGCGCGTCGTCGTAGCTGTCGATGACCTCGCCGCTGCGGGCGTCGACGAAGACGTGCAGGGTGCTCGGGGCGCTGCCGTTGCTTCCGGTGAGCACGGTCTCCCAGGCGAGCCGGCCGGCGCCGTCCTGGACCCGGACGACCAGGCGGCGGGACTGCACGCCGTCGACCTCGGCCAGCTTGGTGCGTGCGGTCTTCTCCGCGTTGGCGGCGCTGACCAGCGCGGTGGTGGGCACGCCCACCGGGCCGGAGGAGGCGGCCTGCAGCCCGCGGACCTTGCCCTGGCCGTCGGCGAGCACGACGGCGTCGCCGCCGACCACCGGCAGGCCCTTGTAGCTGCGCTGGTAGGCGACCGAGTAGAGACCGCCCAGCCAGGGGGTCACGGACTGGCGCTCATAGGTCTCGTCCGGGCCCTTGGCCAGGGCGTCCAGGCCCGCCGCGGCCGCCTGGTCGGCGGCGTTGACGGCGGCGGCCAGGGCGCTGGGCGGCGCCGAGACGGCCGGACCGGGGTCGGCGGCGGCCTGGCCGACCGCGGTGGCGGTCAGCATGCCGGCCACGACGGCCAGGGTGGTGCCCGCCGTCAGCAATCTGCGTTTCATTCCGAGGCTCCTCGAACGTGGGGGTGCTCGATCGCGGACGGTGTGCCGTCAGGGCGCTCACCGCGGGGCCGTTTGGGGGGCGGCTGTGTGCGGGCGTCCGCGCTCGGGTGCCGGAACCCTCACACGCCGTCATGGCCCGGTCAACGGTCCGGACGTGCGGGGAGGGCGGTTGGCAAGTTCCGTCAAGTGGCGTCAGGAACCTTTTCAAGAACGGGAATTGAGGTCTGACGCGGCGTCCGGGCAGGTCGGGGGCGGCGGCCGGGCCCGGCCCGGGGCGGCGGGGGAGGCCGGGGCCGGTGCGTGAAGAGGTTGAGACCAAAGGGAGAAGAGGTAGAGACCAGTAACCGAAAGTGGTTGAGACCATCTCATGTACGCCGGAGGTCCTCGTCCAGTACCGTCCTCCTCAGCGGACCTCCCTACCGGGAGGGCCCGGAACGCACTCGGGAGGGCAGCCCCGTGCACCGGAACCGGGCGTCGACCAAGCCCGCCGAGGACGAGGCCTGGCGGGCCTTCGGGCTTCGCCTGCGCCAGTGGCGCCGTCGCGCCGGCCTCACCCAGGCCCAGCTCGGCGCCGAGATCGGCTACGACCACACCGCGGTCAGCAAGCTCGAACACGGCACCCGCCGTACCAGCCCCCGGATCGCCGACCGCCTCGACGACCTGCTGCTCGCCGGCGGCGAACTGCGCGACGCCTGCCGGCTCGCCGAGGAGGGCGCGCTACCCGTCCCGGCCGGGCCGCCGGCCGGCCCCGCCCCCGCCGCGCCGCCGACCGCCCCCGGCGACTGGACCCGTGCCCCGCTGCCCGGCCCGCCCGTCGCCGCCCTGGTCCCCGCCCTGCCGCCCGGCCTGGCCCCCCAACTGCCGGTCCGCCTACCCGACTACGGGCTGCTCTGTCCGCTCCACGACGCCGCGGGCTGCGACGTCCCCCCGCCGGCCGACCTCGCCGTCCTGCACGCGGCCTTCCGCGCCGCCGACCCGGCCGCCGCGCCACCGCTGGACCCGGACACCGTGCACGCCCTCGCCGGCCTGCTCGCCGCCCACCTGCGGGCCGGCGACAGCGCCGACGGCCCCGGCACCGAGGCCGTCGAGGACACCCTGCGCGTCGTCCTGCGCCGCCTGGCCGCCCACCCGGCCGGCCCCGCCCGCCGCCCGCTCGCCCGGCTCGCCGGCGAGTACGCCCACGCCGCCGGCGCGCTGCGCATGCAGGACGGCCGCAACGCCACCGCGATGGCCTGCTTCGACCGCGCCCTCGGCTGGGCCGAACTCGCCGAGGACGCCGCCACCCAGGTCGCCGCGCTCAGCGACATGAGCTTCCTCGCCCGCCTCGACGGCGACCCCGGCGCGGCCCTCGGCTACGCCCACGAGATCGTCCGGGTCGCCCCCGCCCGGCACTGGGCCGGCGCGATGGGCCAGATCGGCCTGGCCCGCGCCCACGCGATGACCGGCGACGTGCGGTCCACCGTCCGCCACATCGCCCGCGCCCGCCACCACCTCGACCACATCGGGGTCCACGACGAGGCCGACGCCGCCTGGCTCTCCATCGCCTCGATGCGGCTGCGGGTCGAGGCGGGCGCCGCCGCCGCCCTGCGCGACGCCGCCGCGGCGGTCGACGACCCCCGGCTCGCCCGGCGCGCCGTGCACGCCGCCGAGACCGCGCTCGCCCTGCTGGCGCCGGACCAACTTCCCTCGTTGCGCCTGCTGTTCACCGTCCGGGTGGCCGACTGTCACCTGATCGCGCACGATCCGCGGGCCGCCGCCGAACTGGTCCGGTCGGTCCTGGCGGCGGGCGACGGCGAGGCCGGGCTGCCGCCGCTGGTCCGGCGCGAGCTGGCGGGCCTGCGCGGCCGCCTGGTCGGCCACGGCCTCGCGGGCTGAGCGGGCCGGGGGCACCGCCCCGGCCGTTGCGGGGCTGTTGCCCGATCGCCGCCAAGCGGTGCGCGGACCGGTACGCGCCCGCCGCGGCGACCGACGCGTTTCCCGGACACCCTTCGCGGTGCACCGCTCGGCACCGCAGAAGGAGAGCACCGTGAACCCGTCCGGGACCGCCCGGCCGAGCCGCTCCGGCGTCGCCCTGGTCGGGGGAGCGTTCGGCGTCGGCGCCCTCACCGTCCTCGGCTCGATCGGCCTGCTGCTCGGCGGCGCCGTCCTGACCGTCGGCGTGCCGGCGAGGTCCGTCACGGCGACGGCCGACGGACGGTAGGGGCTGTCAGAGGGCGGCGAGGAAGGCGTCCAGCTCGCGTTCGAAGAGGTCCGGGCGCTCCAGCGGGACCATGTGCCCGGCGCCGGGCAGGGCCAGTTCGCGGGCGTGCGGGGCACCGTCGGCTACGGCGCGGGCGTTGGCCAGGATGTCCGCGCCGTCCAGCTCGCCGGTCAGCACCAGCGTCGGCACCGTCAGCTCGCCCAGGCGCCCGGCCGCGCCGGCCTCCCGCGCCCGCCCGGCGCCGAAGCCGGCCGCGTGGCGCAGCACGTTGGCGGTCACCGAGGCGCGCAGGCGTTCCCGCAGCGTGCCGTCCACCTGGGCGGGGGAGCGGTGCGGGCCGTCCGCCCACATCCGCAGGAAGTGCTCCACGAACCGGCCCACGCCCTGCTCGCCGCCGGCGCCCAGTGCGGCGATCTGCTGCTCCGTGTGGTGGGCCACGAAGGGGTCGGTGAACGGCCGTCCGCTGACACCCGGCGCGGTGAGCACCAGGCCCGCCACGGACGCGGGGTGGGTGAGCGCGGTGTCCAGCGCGATCCGGGAGCCGAGCGAGAGCCCGACCAGCACGGCGCGCGGCACGTCCAGGTGCGCGAGCAGGGCCCGCAGGTCGTCGGGGTGGGCGTAGTCGCCGCCGACGGTGGAGGAGCGGCCGTGTCCGCGGGCGTCGTAGCGCACGACGTGCCGGCCGGCGGCGGCGAGCCGGGCGAACTGCTCGTCCCAGCTGTGCCGGTCCAGCAGGCCGCCGTGCAGCAGCACGACGGCCGGTCCGGCGCCCTCCGCGACCTCGTAGGACAGCTCGCCGTCCGTGACGGGTGCGGTTCCGGTGCGCGCTTCGGTCATGTTCCGTCCGCTCCTTGATCGTTCCGGTCGTTTCGATGGCGCTTCTCGGCCGTTCGCTCCAGCTCCTGGAACACCTCGCCGAGCCGGTCGAGCACCCGCAGGGCGGTGGCGACCTCCTCCGGGTCCAGATCGCCGAGGTGGCGCCGCAGCGCCTCGTGCTCGGCGGTCCGGACCCGGGCGAGCACGCTCTCGCCCCGCGCGGTGAGCCGCACCAGCGAGGAGCGCCGGTGCTCCGGATTGGCGACGGTCTCGGCCAGCCCCAGCGCCTTGGCGTCGTTCACCAGCCGCTGCACGGGCTGCCGGTCCAGGTCCAGCGCCCGCGCCAGCTGCGGCACGGTCCGCGGCCCGCCGCGCCGCAGCGCGTCCAGCACCGCGTGCTGCCCGGCGGTCATGCCGGTCCCGGCCAGCCCGCGTTCGACCGCCCGCACGACCACCCGGTGCACCGGCCACAGCCGCCGGATCACCTCGTGCAGCAGCCTCTCCACGGGCGGACCGCCGCCGCCGTTCCCCTGACTGACACTCATGTTGTCATCATGACACTGGAGGTGTCATCTGTGAACCTCGCGCGGCTCGGGTGCCGGAAGAAGACCCAGTGCGTCGAGGCGCCACGTGAGCAGGTCCATGCACGCGTGGATGCCGGGTGCCGGCGCGTCGGCGCACTCCCGAATCGCGACGATCGCCAGGACACGGTTGTGGCCGCCGGTGAGCAGTCGGTCGACCTCGGTGCGCCCCTCGGCGGGCAGCCGTTCCCGCAGTGTGGTGTTCATCCGGGCAGTGAACCGCCCCGGTGGGCGGTGGGGCCACCGCATTTCCGCCGCCGGGCGCGCACCCGCCTCCCGGCGTGACCGGGATCGCCCCGTCTCGTCTCGCCACGCAGTCCGCCCGCCCGGACGCGGCGCGGCCCGCTATAGCCTGTGCGGCAGTCCCACCAGGCCCATCCGCACCATCGGGCAGAACCGGCGGGACGGCGGCGCGCGTCCAACGGCTGGACGCGTCAACAGGCGAACTGGGTGGAACGGACGATGAGCGGCGAGATCTACTTCAGCAACAACTACCGGGACCTGAGCGAGCAGCACGGGACGGGAGCCGGGTTCCAGTTCGAGTTCTCCTGCGCCCGGTGCTACGACACCTGGCGCTCGCCGTTCGAGGCGTTCACCACCGGCCAGATGGCCGGCTGGCTGAGCAAGGGCGTGAGCGCGGCCTGGAACCTGATAGGCGGCACCGCGAGCAACAGCATCTCCAACGCCGCGGACGGCCTGGCCGGCGCCAACTGGGGCACCTCCCGGGACGCCGCCTTCCAGCGGGCGATCGGCAACGCCGAGTCGCACTTCAACCGCTGCGCGCGCTGCACCCACTACGTGTGCGGCCGGTGCTGGAACAGCGCCCAGGGCCTGTGCCTGGGCTGTTCCCCCGACACCGCGGCGGAGGCCGTCGCCGCCCAGCAGCGCGGTCTGAACGACATGGTGTCGCAGCAGGCGTACCAGGTCGGCCAGCAGGCGGGGCAGGCGTACGACGTCACCACTCCGCGCCAACTCGTCTGCCCGCAGTGCCGGGCCGAGACCCACGGGACGGCGTTCTGCGCGGGCTGCGGGTTCCGACTGGCCCAGCCGTCCGCCTGTACCGGCTGCCAGGCCCAGCTGCCGGACGGGGCCGCGTTCTGTCCGACCTGTGGGACGCGCCGCTGACGGCCGCCGGGCCGACGCCGACCGTCGATCCATCGCCGGCCCGCCGGCCCGGCTCGCTTGACTTCGAGCGCACTCCACATCCTGGCCTCCCCGTCGTGACGAAGGCACTGGTCACCGGCGGAACGAGCGGGCTGGGGCCGGCGATGGCCTCCGCCCTGGCCGCGGCGGGGGCGGCGGTCGCGCTGACCGGCCGCACCGGGCGACGGGCGGAGGGGACGGCGGCCGGCCTGCCGGGGGCGATCGGCCTCGAACCGGACGTGCGCGACGAGGCGTCGGTGGCGCGGGCCGTCGATCCGGCGTGGTCGCGGCTCGGCGGCATCGACCTGCTGGTCAGCAACGCCGGCCTCGGCGTGAGGACCGTCAACCCGCGCTTCATGACCCGGCCCCGGGGCTTCTGGGAGGTGCCGCCCGACGCCTTCCGCGCCGTGGTCGACACCAACCTCACCGGCTACTTCCTGGTGGCCCGACCGCCACCGGCATGCTGCCCGAGGATGACCGCCCCGCCGGCCGGGAGCTCCTCGACCCCGCCGTCATGGGCCCGCCCGTCGTCTGGCTCGCCTCCCCGGAGGCCGCCGGCGTCCACGACCAACGCGTCGTCGCCACCGACTTCCCCCGGTGGCTCCGCGACCGCGAGCGTGCCGCCGAGCACGGCTGAGCCGACGTCGACGTGACACCGGCGAAACCCGCTTGCCCCCGAGCGTGCGACCACCTCGGCCGGGCGGCATGACCGACCTCCGCACCGACCGCCTGGGGGCACGGCTACGCCACCGAAGCGGCGCGAGCGGTCCTCGCCTTCGGCTTCGAGGCCCTCGCCCTGCCCGAGATCCTCGCCGTCACCACGGCCGGCAACCTCCACTCCCAGGCGGTGGTGCGCCGGCTCGGCATGACCACGGATCCGTCCGAGGACTTCGACGACCCCGGCGCGCCCGAGGGCCCGCTGCGCCGCAACGTCCTGTTCCGCATCGCGCCGCCCCGGCCCTGACGGGTCACTCACGTCACTCCGGTCACTCCGCCGCCGGTGGCTCCTCGGCCGTGAGGATCGCCAGCAGGCCGGGGAAGCGCTGCTCGATGTCGGCGCGACGGAGGGTGGCCATCCGACTGTTGCCCCGGTCGACCTGGCGGACCAGCCCGGCCTCGCGCAGCGTGCGGAAGTGGTAGGTGACCGTCGCCTTGCCGACCGGCAGGGCGAAGGAACTGCACGTGCGCGCGCCGTCCTCGGGTCCGGCGGCCAGCTCCCGCACGACACGCCGCCGCAGCGGGTCGGCCAGTGCCGCCAGGACGCGGCCGAGCTCGATCTCCGCCGTGTCCGGGTGCCCCTCGTCGTCGGGCATCGTCGTCCACCTCCGCTCAGGTATGACTTGCATCGTACCTCTCCGGTCGCCTACGGTCCCGAGGTACGAGATCACTCGTACCTCCCGAAAGGACCCGCCGTGACCCAGCAGCCCTTCACCCTCGTCGGCACCGCCCGCCCCAAGCCCGAACGCGTCGACGACCTGCGTCGGCTCCTGCTCTCCTTCGTCGAGCCGACCCGCCAGGAGCCCGGCTGCCTGGAGTACCACTTCCACGAGGACCGCGACGCCCCCGGCGTCTTCGTCTTCTACGAGGCCTGGCGCAGCGAGGAGGACCTGGACGCCCACCTCGCCCTGCCCCACATGCGCGACTTCTGGGAGCACCGGATGGACTACCTGGAGCGGGACCTGGAGATCCGCTGGCTCACCATGCACAGCCCCTACGAGTCGCCCGAGCAGCGCATCGCCCCGGTACGCTGACGCGATGCTGCTCCCCGCCGTCCCGCGCATCCGCCTGCGGCCGCCGTTCCGGCCGACCGTCGACACGCCGTTCGGCCCGCTCGCCTTCGAGACGAAGCTCGGGGACACCGCCCTCCTCCCGGCACGGCCCGACGAGCTCTTCACGCTGCCCGGCCCGGACGGCCGCCTGATCGCCCGCTGGACCCGCCCCTCGGCCCGCGTCGAACTGCTGCTCACCGGGTACGACCCGGAGCTGGACCCCGGGACCTGGGGGCCGCTGACCGACTGCCGGGCGGCCGTCTGGCGGATCGACGCCCGGGAGCCGCTGCGGCGGGTGCGGTTCTCGGCGTCGCTGCCCACGCCGCTCCCCGCCGGTGCCGACTCGGACTGGAACGGCGGCCAGGCGCTCGCCGCGTTCACGGTCGAGGACGAGCGGACCCGCCTCACCGTCGGCGGCCACGACGAGGAGGCGATCTGCGGGGCGGCCGAGGCGCGCGAGGCCCCCCGGCGCTGGACGGCGCTGCTGGACGAGGTGTACGCGCGTTCGTTCACCACCTGGGGCGTCGACGCGAGCGGCCGCCCCGACATGACGTGGACCCTGCCGCCCCTGGAGCCCGGCGACCACTGCGAACTCCCGGTGGTGGCCGCCTGGGCGCCGGTCGAGGACGACACCGCGAACACCTGGTACGCGGTCATGCCGTCCTCGACGGCGGTGCTGCGTCAGGTCGCGGCCACGGTCACGGACGGCCCCGCGCCCCGGCCTTGACGACCGCCCGCCCCGGCCCGCCGCGGCAGGCTAGGCTGCGACGATGGACCGCTTGACCGACGCGCCCGAGACCCCCGCCGAGCTCTCCGAGGAGCCGCCCGCCGAGCTCTCCGTCGAGCCCGAGCCGCCCGCCCCGGCCCGGGTGAACGACTACGACGGCTTCGCCGAGGCGTTTTCGGCGGAGACCGAGAACAACCTCCTCAACGCCTACCACGCCCGGCCGGCGATCCTCGCCCTCGCCGGGGACGTGACCGGCCGCCGGATCCTGGACGCCGGCTGCGGCTCGGGGGCCCTCTCCGCCGAGCTGCGCGAGCGCGGTGCCGTCGTCAGCGGCATCGACTCCAGCGCCGGCATGCTGGAGCTGGCCCGCCGCCGCCTCGGTGAGGACGCCGACCTGCACGTGGGCGATCTGGGCGACCGACTGCCCTTCGAGGACGGGGCGTTCGACGACGTGGTCGCCTCGCTGGTGCTGCACTACCTGGAGGACTGGGGGCCGACGCTCGCCGAGATGCGCAGGGTGCTCAGGCCCGGCGGCCGCCTGATCGCCTCCGTCCAGCACCCGTTCGTCGACTACGCGATCCAGAACCCCCGGCCCGACTACTTCGCCACCACCAGCTACACCGACGAGTGGACGTTCGACGGCCGCACCTACCCGGTGACCTTCTGGCGCCGCCCGCTGCACGCGATGACCGACGCCTTCACCGCCGCCGGCTTCCGCCTCACCACCCTCAGCGAACCCCAACCCGACCCGGCCGCGCGCGAGTTGTTCCCCAAGGACTTCCACCACCTCTCGACCAAGATGAGCTTCCTCTTCTTCGTCGTCGAGGTCCCGGAGCCCCCGGCCGCCGCGAGCGACTGACCCCGCGCCGATGGGGGCGGCCCGTTGACGACGCGGGTCTGCACCACGTCCCACATCTCATGGGAGTGGTCGGGGAGGGCGGTACGGTCCGCCCCGGCGACACGATCGTGATCGAGCCGCCGGAGGGACCGCACCGCCCGCTCGAATGCGTCTGAGGCAGGACCTATCGGACGACCTCGGGAACCGGGCGCGCGTAGCCGAGGTCCGCCGGGGCGAGCGCGCCGGCGGGACCGGCCGCGCGCAGGACGACGTCCAGGACCCGGTCCGGGTCGCAGGCGTAACCGCCGCTCGCCCAGGCCGGGTTGGCCTCGACCACCGCCCAGCCGCCGTCGTCCAGCCGGCCGACGTCGACCACGACGGCGCTCGGCAGGCCGCCCGTCGCCAGGACGTCCGCCGCGAAGGCGAGCACGTCCGGCCCGACCTCGGGTGAGACGGCGAGCGAACCCGCGACCGCGTAGCGGCTCGCCGCGCGCACCTCGCCGTCCAGTACGAACAGGCGGTACTCGCTCGCGAACGCGACCACGTCGCTGACCAGCACGAGGGTGTCGTCGTCGAGCGCGTCCGGCCCGGGCAGGCCGCTGCCGTCGGGGTACACCCGGGCCGGGAACAGCTTGTCGACCGGCGGCTTGAGGAAGGCCGGGCGGCGCAGCCGGCGCGCCTCGGCCAGCGAGGTGCACTCCACCCGGCGGGCGAGCAGCTCGGCGGGCAGCACGGTGAGCCAGTCGGCGGGCGGCTCCAGCGGCAGGATGTCCAACACCCCGGCGGCCACGTCCGCGAACAGCGGCCCGCCGTACAGGTGCGCGGGCCGCAACCCGGCGAGCCCGGCCGGGACCTCCCACCGCACGGCGGTGTGCGCCCGCAGCCCACGGTGCCGGGCACGGGTCAGCAGCTGGAGTCCGGTCTCATTGATCCGGGGCGCGAGCATCAGGAGCGTCATGGCGCCCCATGGTGGCCTGCGTCCGGTGGCCCCGGCCAGCGGATTTCCGCCGGCCGGGCACGTCGGTGGGCGTGCTGCGGAAGCCGGTCGAGACGCCCGCGACGCGGCCCGACGGTCGGGCCGCGACTCCTGGTGGCCGGGCCTGGCGGGTGTCGCCGGCGATGCCGAACGCCGGCCTACTGACCGTTGTGCGAGTACGCCGAGCCGGTCGGCGCCAGGGGGAAGGAGTTGTCGACTTCGGTGTGCGAATGAGGAAACCCGTTACCTCACGAGGTAGTTGTGGAGGTGCGAGGCGGCGTTCAGCATCGCCAGGCCGCGGTCCGTGAGCCGCTGCTGCCAGCCGGCGAGGGTGGCGCCGAGGGCGCTGGTGCCGCCGGCCGTGCGGATCTGCTCGACGACCGCCGCGATGTCCTGGAGCCGGTGGCCGCCGCGGCGCAGCAGGTGGGCGAGGTCGGCGTCGCGGACGTCGCTCGGGTGGAAGACGCGGTAGCCGGTCGCGGGGTCGCGGGCGGGTCGGAGGATGCCCGCCGCCTCCCAGGTGCGCAGGGTGGCGGGGGTCAGTCGGAGGCGGTGGGCGAGTTCGCCGATGCTGCGGGGGAGGGGGCCGGTGGGTTCCCCGGTGTCCCCGGGGACGGCCGCGGTGGCGAGGTGGTCGACGGCCGCGCGGACGGCGGTGAGGGTCTCGCGGTCGCGGAGCAGCTGGGTGTGCCCGCCGTGGACGGCGGTCAGGGCGTCGTCGGTCCGGCCGTCGTGCACGGCGTTCATGATCGCGCCGGCGGTCCGGTGCCCGTAGGCCCGCACGAGCGCGAGGAAGGTGCGCAGCGCCGTCGCGTGCAGCTCGGTGTAGATCCGGTACCCGGTGGCCGTCCGCTCGGCGGGCGGGAGGAAGCCGTCCTGCTCGTAGTTGCGGACGGCCTGGGGGGAGAGGCCGTGCTCGCGTGCGAGGTCGGCGGGGCGCAGGGCCGTCCGCTTGCCGCCGGGGTTGCCGGGGTTACCAGGGTTGCTGACCACTTTGAGACTTTATAAGAGATTCCTCGGGCCGAGAACCGCAAAAGTCTCAACCGGTCTTTCAGAGATACGCTTGAGGCTCATGACACAGGACATCCGAGACTTCCTGCCCTCGTCGTGCGGCCTGGTGGCGTACGGGGAGCCGACGCACCGGGAGCCGGCCTTCGGGCGGGCCCGCAACGAACTGTTCGCCCAGCTGGTCGGGCACGGCTTCCGGTCGATCGTGCTGGAGACCGACCGGGTGGCGGCGCTGACGGTCGACGCCTTCGTCCGGGAGGGGGTGGGGTCACTGGAGGGCGTGATGCGGGACGGCTTCACCCACGGCTTCGGCGAGCAGGAGCCGAACCGTCGGCTGGTGGCGTGGATGCGCGAGTACAACCGCACCCGGCCGGCGGAGGAGCGGCTGGCGTTCCACGGCTTCGACGCCCCCACCGAGAACGCGTCGGCCCCGAGCCCCCGCCCGTACCTCGAACACGCCCGTGCCTACCTGGGGATCGACCTGGACGTGGCGGCCCTGGTCGGCGACGACGAGCGGTGGAGCCGGACGGAGGCGGTGATGGACGCGGCGATGTCGCCGGGCGCCTCGCCGGAGGCGGACCGGCTGCGGGCGGTCGCCGACGATCTGCTCGGCCTGCTGCACGCCCGCGCGGCGGAGCTGATCGCGGCCACGTCGAGGGCGGAGTGGGAGGTGGCGAGGACGTACCTGACGGCGGGGGCGGGGCTGTTGAGGTACCACCGGCAGGCGGCGCGGCCGATGGAGCCGAGCGATCGGCTCGCGGGGCTGCTGGGGGCCAGGGACGAGATCATGGCCCGAAACCTGCTCGACATCCGGAGCCTGGAGGCCGGGCGGGGTGGGACGTTCGTGTTCGCCCACGACGCCCACCTCCGGCAGAACCCGAGCGTGTGGCGGATGGGAGAGAAGGACGTGACCTGGAACGGAGCCGGCCGGATCGTGGCCGCGTTGGTGGGCGGGGAGGAGTACTTCTTCGTGGCGGGAGGCCTCGGCCGACCGGGGCCGTGGCGGCTGGAGCCGGTGGGGGAGGAGTCTCCGCCCGCCGACGCCGATCTCCTGCTGGAGGTCGAGGGCGGTGATTCCGAGACGGGCTGAGCCGGTTGTCGGAGGCTGCCTCTACGGTGAACACCCATGAGCTACGACGTGTCTTTCCTCGACCTGCGCCGGTACCCCCTGTGGGAGGCGATCGCGGCCGACGGCAGCGACCAGCGGACGACCGTTCCGCAGGACCTGGCCGACGCATGGCAGCGGATCACCCCGAGGGCGCTCGAACTGCTGGGTGACGCGGAGGTCGGCGGGAACGAGCGGTGGCTCAGCCTCGACCACGGCCCGTCCGGCCTCCAGCTGGGGGTGCGCGGCGCGGACGTGATGATGAACGTGCCCTACTGGCACCAGGGCGAGCAGGCGGAGCGGGTGATGGCGCTGGTGCGCGCCCTGGCCGTGATCGTGGAGGAGGAAACCGGCCTGAGCGCCTACGACCCGCAGACCGGCAACCTCCTCACCGGATCCCCGACCCAGGAGGCCACCGAGGTGATGAACAGCACCGCGGCCTGGGTCGCGCGTTACTGACGGAGACGGTCGACCTCCCCGCGCATGGCCAACTCGCCGCCGCCTGCGCGGGTGTGGCGGTCCCGGCGCGGGACGCAGCCGCCGTCGTGGCTGCGTGAGGCCCTCTACGTCCGGCCGGCCGATGAGGCCGCCGCGGCGGCCGCAACGGCCGCCGGGCAGCCGCCCCCCCCCCCGGGCGGGTGGGCGGCGGGGGCGAGGGCCGGGGGGGGGGGGGCGACAAGCCCCGCCCCCACGCGGCCTGCTACCCGGCCGGTCGACTGGAGGTGCTCGCCGGGAGCGGGCACTGGCCGTGGGTCGACGAGCCGACGGCCTTCCGCGACCTGGTCACCGGCTTCCTGGCCGACTGACGCCGGTCACGCGGCCTCGACCAGGCGGAAGGCCAGGCAGACCAGGGGCGTGTCGTCCTCCACGCGGCTGCCTGCCCGCTCCCAGTAACCGCGGTGCCCGGCGCGCCACTCCTCCAGCGAGGCATCGCCCTCGCCCTCCGCCCGGGCGTGCTCCCAGGTGACCTCGGCGAACGGCTTCACCTCCACGCCGGTGATCTCGATGACCCCGACCGACCGTCCGTCGTCGTCCAGCAGCACCAGCCGCTCACCGGGGTACTCCAGGCCCTCCACCTCCTCGGCGTACTCCGCCAGCAGGCCGGTGGTGGCGGTCTTCCGACCGGCCAGGGCCAGGGAGTTCAGCTTGGCCCGGAGTCCTCCGGGAGTGCCGAGTTCCATCGACCGCATGCCATTGACCCGTGGCCACATTCCGCCATCGTCCCTTCCGAGCGCCGCCGACCGGTTGATCGTCTCCATCCGACGATAAGGGGTCCGGGGTGGCCGGGCGGAGGCGAACACCTCGTTAGACAGGTTAGCCTTACCTAAATTCAGGTGAGAGGAGACGGTCCTGACCAGCACCACCGCCCCCGCGCGCTTCCTGCTCTTCCCGCTCCAGGTGGTCCGGGCCGCCCGGATCACCCCGCACATGGCCCGCATCACCCTCGGCGGCCCCGCCCTCGCCGGATTCGTCAACGGCGGGCTCGACCAGCGGGTGAAGCTCCTGCTGCCCCGCCCCGGGCAGACCGAACCCCTGGTGCCCGAAGGCGAGGAGGAGTTCGGCTGGTACCGGAGCTGGCGGGCGATGGACCCCGCTGTCCGCCCGGTGCTGCGCACCTACACCGTCGGCGCGCGGCGCCGCGACCCCGACGAGGTCGACATCGACATCGCCGTCCACGGCGACCACGGACCGGGCTCGCGCTGGGCCGTGACGGCGGCGCCCGGCGACCGGGTGATCGTCTACGGGCCGGCGGTCGAGGAGGCCGGCGGCGTCGAGTTCCGGCTGCCCGACGGGGCGGACTGGGTACTGCTCGCGGGGGACGAGTCCACGCTGCCCGCCGTCGCCGCGATCCTCGGCGAACTGCCCGTGGGCCTGCCGGTGAAGGTCTTCGCCGAGGTCGAAGGGCCGCAGGAACACGCCTATCTGCCCGCCGGCCGCCCGGACACCGACATCACCTGGCTGCACCGGGGCACCCCGGGGACCCCCGCCCTCCCCGACGCCGTCCGTGCCGCGGAACTGCCCGGCGGCACGCCGTACGCGTGGATCGCGGGCGAGGCGGCGGCCGTCCGCGAACTGCGCCGCCACCTGGTGCGCGAACGCGGCTACGACCGGCACGCCGTCTGCTTCATGGGCTACTGGCGGCTCGGCCGCACCGCGGACCAGCGCGCCGACGAGCCGGTGGAGGCGGACCCGGAGTGAGGCGGGGACGGCCCGAACGGCCCGACGGGGTCGAGTCCGGATTCGAGGAGCGTCGAAGACCTTTGCCCGGCCGCCCCGCGCGCGGTGAGACTCTTCGAGGCAACCCGCCACCAGGAGAAGTGACCTGAGGAGAGTGTCCGTCATGAGGATCGCGCGTTCCCTCGTCCCCCGTACCGGTGTCGCCCTCGGTGCCGTGCTGATGGCGGCCGGACTGCTGGGCGGTACGGCCGCCCAGGCCGCCGACGGCGCCCCGGCCGCGAGCGCCCCCGCCGCCCCGGCTGCCGCCGCGGTGTCCGACGCCGACCAGACCGTCATCCACGGCACCGCAGGCCTGAACCGCGGCGAGAGCTGGTCCTCGCCCGACGGCAGCACCGTGCTGTACCAGCAGTGGGACGGGCATGTGGTGCTATACAAGAACAACGTCGCCATCTGGACGGCCGTCGGCACGTACGGCGTCGGCACCTACCTCTACATGCAGGCGGACGGCAACCTCGTCGCGTACGACGCCGGCATGCGCGCCGTCTGGAACAGCCGGACGCCGTACCACCCGGGCGCCTACCTCGCCGTCCAGAACAGCGGCAACCTGGTCGTCTACTCGGGCAGCACCCCGCTCTGGTGGTCCAACTACCGACCCGGCGGCTCCGACCCGACCGACCCCGAGTGCCGCCCGGGCCGCCTCTGCCCGTGACCCGGTGAGCGCCGTGAAGGGGTGACGCCGGAACGCCGGAGTCCCGCCGCGCCCTACCGGCGCGGCGGGTCGATCCGGGTGCGGGCCGGGGCGAGGAGGCGGTTGAGCAGTTCGGCGCCCTCGGCGGTGTCCAGCGCGACCGGCGCCGGGCCCGCCGGCTTGACCATGGCGGGCGCGTCGCCGCGCTCGTAGAGGATGCAGGCGCTGCTCCCCAGGTCCCGCTTGGACGGCCACCGCAGGCCGTGCGCCCACGGCGCCTGGCCGCGGATCCAGGCCGCCCAGCGGCGGGTGTGCGGGTAGGCCTCGGGGGTGGAGTGGATCAGCCACTCGTCCTGGTGGACGGCCGCGAGCTGGTCGAGCGTCATCAGGCCGACCAACGGGATGTCACAGGTGGTCTCGATCCGCGACAGCACCCTGCCCCGCACCGCGGCGCGCCGGATCCGCCGCCAGCCGCGCTCGTCGAACGGGACGCCGCGCACCAGCGTCTCCATCACCGCCGTCCGCTCGGAGAACCCGGCGTACAGGTACGGCAGGTGGGCGCCGTCGCCCTGGTAGGAGCAGAACCGGCCGCCCTCGTAGTGGGTGTCGGAGGGGTTCGGGTTGAACGCGGTGGCCGGGTACGCCGCCAGGTGCACGCGGTGCAGGACGGTGCCGGCGGGCAGGATGTCGCGGTGCGGAGTGGCGCGCACGGTCGGGGCGGGGACCTTCACGTCGGGCATGCCCTCACCACTCCGCGATCTCGGCGCGGGCGGCGGCGAGCAGCGTGTGCTCACCGGCGGTTCCCAGCAGGCGGGCGGGCACGGCGTCCAGCCAGGCGTTGGCGCCCAGCCACCAGTCCGCCACGCCCCACGGGTCGTCGTCGGCGTCGAGCAGGCGGTTGACGGCCACGACGACGGGCAGCGGGCGGCCGGAGTCGTCGTCGAACTGGAAGGACGGGAGGCGGATGGTGCCCTGGCGGTCGGTCAGCCGGATGAGGTCGGGGTCGGCGGGGTCGTGCCCGCCCGCCCGGTAGTCGGCGGCGGTGACGGAGTCCGCGGCGAGCAGCCAGTCGTCGGCGTCGTCGGGCGGCGTGGGCGGCCCCAGGAGCACCGCCCCGAGGTTGCCCACGCTGACCACCCTGGTACCGGACGCAGTCACGTCGCCGCCGCCCCGGGCGTAGCGCACGTTGTCGTCGAGGAGCCGGCGCACCGGGTGCCCGTCGGGAAGGGCGGCGCGGACCAGTCGCTGGACCTTGCGCGCGATGCGCTCCGGATCGCCGGTCGTGTCCGCGGCGAGCGCCCGGAGCCCGGCCCGGGACGGCTCGTCGAGGAGCTCCCAGATCTCGCCCCAGTGCTCACGCAGGGCTGCCAGTACGTCCTCCGGCACCATCGTCCCTCACCCCCCGCCCGCTCCCGGTCCCGCTCCCGGTCCGATCTGCTGTTCTGCAGCTCTGCTGCGCGCCTGTCGGCCGTCCGCCAGGGTAGCGCGTCGCGGGGCTCCGCGGGCGGTGATCTCGGATTCGCAAAGGCAGGACGGATCAGGCCGGTTCTGCGGCATGATGGTTGCTCAGCAGCACCTCGGGGGCGGTGCCGGTGTGCGAGCGGTCGTTCGACATGTGGCGCGTTCCCGGTTCGTGCCGCAGGTCACGACTCGCGCTCGGAAGGCGGCCGGTGAGCATTTCTGCGGGATACGGGTGGTCCTACGTCGATCAGGAGGCCGAGCGCCGGCGGCAGTTGCGCGCCCGGTTGGCCGCTGAGGCCCAGCGCGCCGCGAACCTCCGGCAGGCCGAGGAGGCCCGGGTGGCGCTGCGGGCCAGGCTGGCCGCCGAGGAGCGCCGGGCCGGGCTGCGGGCCAAGCTCAATGAGCTGGGCGAGGAGGCGCAGGGGCTGCGCGGCGAGGCCCAGCGGCTGCGGCGCGCGTACCGGACGGACCGAGTGACCGTGGAGACGGTCACCGTCCGGGCGGGGGCGGACGAGGCCGAGCTGACGCGGGCGGTCGAGCGGGCGTGGGCGGCCAACGCCCGTGCGGCGCGGGAGTTGGAGGAGGCGGTCCAGGACGTCTGGTCAGCGGTGCTGCCGGAGGCGGTGGTCGAACCGGAACGCCCGCGTCCGGCCCGTTCCGGCCGGGGTGGTGCAGCCGATCCCGTGGCCGCCGCCGAGGCCGCCGCTTCCGCCGCCGAGGCCGCCGAGCGTGAACGGGTCGAGCGGATCGAGCGGGTCCGGTCCGGCGCCCTCGTCGAGGCGCAGGCGATCCTGGACCGCGACGTGCCCCGCTGCGACCCGGTCGACCTCGAACGGGTCGCCGGCCTGGTGCGCACCCTGAAGGCGGCCGGTACCGTCTCCGACGCCCGGACGACCCTCACCGACCTCGCCGCGCTCGTCCAGCACTCGGTGCAGCGCCGCACCCGCGAGGAGGAGCGCGCCGAACAACGCGCCGCCCTGGTGGAGCTGGCCCAGGACGCGGAGCCGGCCGACCGGGACCGGCTGGTCGCCGACCTCGCCGCCGCCGAGGACCCGGCGTACCTGCGGCCCGCCGTGGAGGCGGCGGTGGCCCGGGCGGACGCGCGCCGCCACCGGGCGCCGGTCGCGGCGGCGCTCGCCGAGGTGCTGCGCGAGCGGGACTACCAGGTGGGCGCGGACTTCGCGGACCTGCTCGCCGAGGAGGGCGAGGTGGTGGTGCCGTTCGGCGATCCGGACCCCGGGCGTACGGCGGCATCCGGCGAGGGGGAGACGGACGACGAGCCGCCCGCCTCCGGCTACGGGCTGCGGCTGGTGCTCGCACCGGACCGGGCGACCCTGTCGACGGCGGTCGTCCGCCGCGACGACGCCGGCACCGCCGACGGGGAACAGGGCGCGGAGGAGGAAGAGGAACGGGACGAGGCCGTCCAGGAGTGGTTCTGCGACGAGCAGTTGCCCGCCATCGAGGACGGCATCCGGCAGCGCGGTGTCCAGTTGCAGCGGACGTCCGCGATGCCGCCGGGCGCGCTGGCGGCCGGACTCGTCCCGGGCGGCTGGTGGCCGCAGCCGCCGTCCGAGGCCGCGCCGCCGCGCCGCCGTCCGAAGCCGAAGAAGCGCGACGCCAGGACCGAGTCGACCGGCTTCCGCACCAAGCCGCAGGAGCGCCACCGTGACCGCTGAGCCCCCTCCCGAGGACCGCGCGGACCTGCGCAAGGACGCCCCGGCGGCGCCGGACGAGGACACCCCGGCCACCGGCACGCCCAGTTGGATCCGCGAGCTGGACATGGCGCTCACCGTCTACCCGCAGGTGCTGCTCACCGGCAACGTCCGCGACCAGTACCTGCTGCCCGACGACCACGCCGCCGGCAGCAGCGAGACGCTCGCGCCGTACAGCCTCGGGGGAGTGATCGAATCGCTCTGCGCGGCCCGCGAGTACGGGGCGATCGCGTTCGTCGACCAGGTCAACGACCGCATCGCCCTGCTGCGGCTGAGTGCCACGGTGGAGCAGATCCCCCGGGCGATCCGGGAGTTCGTCGAGCGCGACGAGCGGTGGCGGCGTGGCGGCGGCGGTCAGCGGTCGGACGGCTCGGCGGCGAACGGTCCGGCGGCGAACGGCTCCGGCGAGGGTGGTTCCGGCGAGGACGACGACGGTGAGCCCGACATGCTGGACCGTCTGCGCGACGCGATGGTCGCCGTCGTCCAGCACCCCGGCCCGCCGATCGCCCTGGTCGTCCCGTATGCCGGCCGGCTGGGATCGCCGCAGGCGCCCGTCGCCGGTGAAGCCGCCCGACTCTTCGCCGCAGCCGAGGAGTTGGGTCACACCGCGCGGCCGGTGCAGGGCGCGACCGCGGTCACGCCGTACAACACGGTGGTCTGGGTGGTGGAGCGGCAGGAGGAGCTGCCCAGGGAGTTCGCGGTCGGCAGCCGCGCCCTGCGGGTGATCAACGTGCCGGAGCCGCCGCACGACCAGCGGCTCGCGGCGGCGCGGCACGTGGTCGGCGGACTCGCCCGCTACCAGGCGGCGACCGGCGGACCGTCCCTCACCGCGGAGGAGACCGCGGCGGCGGCCAAGGCGCTCGCCAACTCCTCTCACGGGATGGGCAGTTCCGAGGTGATGGCGATAGGCCGGATGGCCCTGGACCGCGGCCTTCCGGTCCAGCGGCTCGACGAGGCCGCCCGCCTCTACCGGATCGGCGTGCTCGACAACCCGTGGGCGACCGCCGAACTGCGCGAACGCATCGTCGACGGTGAGGAGTTCCTCAACAGCAAGGTGATCGGCCAGCCGCACGCCGTCCGCCGCACCCTGGAGATCTTCATGCGCTCGGCGGCCGGGCTCAACGGCGCCCAGGCCTCCAGCTCGCCCAGCCGGCCGCGCGGAACGCTCTTCCTGTCCGGCCCGACCGGAGTCGGAAAGACCGAACTCGCCAAGGGCGTAGCCGAGATGATCCTCGGCAAGGACGCCCGGCCGATCCGCTTCGACATGAGCGAGTTCGCCGAGGAGCACGCCCGCGACCGTCTGATCGGCGCCCCGCCGGGTTTCGTCGGCCACGACGCGGGCGGTGAACTCACCAACGCCGTCAGGGCCAACCCGATGAGCGTGCTGCTCTTCGACGAGATCGACAAGGCGAACCCGCGACTGTTCGACCTCTTCCTGCAGATCCTGGAGGACGGGCGGCTCACCGACGGGCACGGTGCCACCGTCTACTTCACCGAGTGCGTACTGATCTTCACCTCCAATCTCGGCATCACCGCGATGGTGGTGGGCGATCCGCCGAACGGCGGGGCCAAGGCGGACGGCGAGGAGCCCGGCAGCGGGGCGGCGGTCGCGGACGGGAGCGCCGGGAGCGCCGGGAGCGGTGGGAGTGGCGGGAACGGCGGGAGCGCCGGGGCGTACGGGAGCGCCGGGCCTCGCACGGTCCGGCGGGAACTCAGCCGTCACGACGATCCGGTGATGGTGCGTCAGGCTCTGCGCGACGCCTTCGACGTCTTCTTCAACGACCAGATCAAGCGGCCCGAGCTGCGCAACCGCTTCGGCGACAACTTCATCCCGATGGACTTCATGCAGGAGAAGTGGGTGCCGCAGATCCTCGACAAGGCCATCGCCTCGGTGGCGTCCCGCGTCCAGGAGGTCCACGGCGCCGCACTCACCCTCTCCGACGACGCCTGGGAGGTGCTGCGGGTCGAGGCCACCCGGCGGCTGGACCACGGCGGTCGCGGTGTGCTGACCGCCGTCGAGTCGGCGCTGGTCAACCCGCTGGCCAGGGAGATCTTCCGGACCCCGCCGCGGCGCGGCGACCGGATCGAGGTGGTCGCCGTCGAGGGTGACGAGGACGGCGAGGGCTACCGCCTGGAGGTCGAACGGTGGCCGGCCTGAGCGCGGACGGGACGGACGGCGTGGCCGGCCCGGTCGTCCCGGCCGCCCTGGTCGCCCAGGTCTCCCGGCCGGTGACCGCGCTCGGCCCCGGCCGACGGCTCGGCGTCTGGTTCCAGGGATGCACGCTGGCCTGCCCCGGCTGCATGTCCCGGCACACCTGGGACCCTTCCACCGGGCGGGAGTTGACGGTCGACCGGTTCGCCGCCCTGTGGCGGGCCGCGCTCGCCGACGGTCTCGACGGCCTCACCGTCAGCGGCGGCGAACCCCTGGAGCAGCCCGCGGCCCTCGCCGCACTGCTCGCCGCCGCCGACGCGGAACGCCGCCGGGCCGGGGCCGTCGCCGACCTGCTGGTGTACACCGGCTGGGAGCCGGAGGAACTGGCCGCCGACCCGGCCACCGCAGCCGCCCTGGACGGGGCGGACGCGGTGATCACCGGCCGCTACCGGGCCGGGCAGCCCACCCGGCTGGCCTGGCGCGGCTCGGCCAACCAGCGGCTCGTCACCCGAACGGCGCTCGGCCGCGAGCGGTACGCGCCCTTCCTGGAGCACCGGCCGGAGCGGCCCGAACTCCAGGTGCACGTGAGCGAGGGCGAGGTCCGGGTGATCGGGGTGCCGCGCCCCGGGGACCTGAGCCGGATCGAACGCGACCTGGTCCGGCGCGGCGTGACACTTCGGGAGAACTCTTGGCGACCGTGATCTACCGCTGCCCGGTGGGCGCGCCGGGGGAGTGTCCGACCTCGGCCACCCGGGGGTACTGCCAGGTGCACATGTTCCAGCAACTGGAGCGGTACGACCCGGCCGAGGACACGCCGCCGCCCTCGCCGCCGACACCGCCTGTGCCACCCACATCGCCGGCACCGCAGGCCGCGCCGCCCGTCGACGCCGCGGACCGTGAGCCCGGGCCCGGGCCCGGGCCGGTTACCCGTCCGGCGCGCCCTGCCCGGCCGGCGCGCCCTGCCCGTCCGGCCGGACCGACCCGGCAGCCGGTGGTCCGGCTCGCCCTGGTGATCGCCGGGGCCCTGCTGCCCGTCCGCGCCGAGGGCCGGCGCGGGGGCGGCGGACTGGCCGTCGGCCGCGACGAGCCCGACTGCGCCGCCGTCCCCGGCCTGGCCGCCCTCGACCAGCTCTCCCGCCACCACGCCCGGCTGCGCTGGATCGACGGCGCGCTGCACGTCGAGGACCTGGACTCGACCAACGGCACGTTCGTCGACGGCCGCCGGATCACCACCCCGACCCGCGTCGGGCCGGGCGCGCGGCTGCGGTTCGCGCTGGACGTGGACGCCCAGGTGATCGAGATCGACGAGTTCGGCGCACCCCGGTGAGCGGGGGACGCGAGGAGGAGAACGGCGCGATGGCCGACACACCGCCGGAGCCGAGCCCGGCCACCCGCAAGCAGGGCCGCGGGCGGGCGAACGGCCGGGGCCGCGCTGGCGGCCGGCCCCCGCAGCCGGACCCCGGGGACGGCGGCACCACCGCCGCTGCCGAGAGCCCGCGCACCCGCGTCCAGCGCGCGCGCCCGACCCCCGCTCCCGGCCCCGGCCCCAGTGGCGCCGTCCCGGGCCCGCGCACCCGCGTGCAGCGCGGCGCCCCCACCCGCGTCCAGCGGCCGGGCGGCCCCGCCGGACCCGCCGAGCCCGGCGAGTCGGCCGAACCCGCCACCCCCGCCGCGTCGGCCTCCGACCCGTCCGGCGCCTTCCCCGCCGCCCTCACCGACCGCTACCACCCCCTGGGCCCCGTCGGCTCCGGCAGCGAGGGCACCGTCTGGCACGTCCGCCGCGCCGACGGCGCCGGCGAGGCGGCCGTGAAGGTCGGCAACCCCGGTGTGCGGGCCGACACCGAACTCCTCGCCCACCTCGCCGGGGACCCCGCCTTCCGCCGGCACGTCCCCGAGATCCTCGGCCACGGCCAGGTCGAGCACGCGGGCGCGCTGTGCGACTGGATGGCGATGGAGTACCTCCCGGTCACCCTCGCCGACCACGTCGACGAGCTGCGCACCCGGCGCCGCCTGGACCGGCGCGGCGAGAGCGAGCGGATCATCCGCGAACTGGTGGACCTGCTGGCCTTCTGGCAGAGCACCATCGCGCGCAACCCGGTCGACTTCAAGCCCGCCAACATCCTGGTCCGCCCCGCCGGGACGGACGGCCGCTCCGCCGCCCAGTTCGTGGTGGCCGACTTCGGCGGCGTGGCCAAGCTGACCGCCAGCCGCCGCTTCTCCGCCGACATGCAGGTCACCGTCGCCTACATGGCGCCCGAACAGCTCGCCGGCCACAACCATCCGGCGGGCCCGTGGTGGGCGCTCGGCACCATCCTCTACGAGGTGTTCACCGGCGCCGGCCGCTACCGGCGCGCGGACGGCGGGCTGATCAGCGACGAGGCGCTGCAGATCCGGCTGGTGATGGACGCCGAGGTGGACGTCTCGGCGATCCCCGACGAGCGCCGCCGACTGCTGCTCCAGGGCCTGTTCACCAAGGACCCCGCCGACCGCTGGACGGCGGACCAGGTGCGCGCGTGGCTGACCGGCGCCAGCCCGGAGGTGGTCCGCAGCCGGGTCGACCCGCCGCAGCCCGAGCCCGTCCCGACTCCGCCCGCGCACCGTCCGATCGCCTTCCGCGGCCAGGACTTCCGCGATCCGGCCGCGCTCGCCGAGGCGCTGCTCGGACGGTCGGCGGACGCGGCGGCGTGGCTGGTCAGCGGTGGTGCGCGGCGGCTGCGCGACTGGCTTCGGGACGAGGTGAAGGACACCGTCCTGGACCTGCACTACCTCAAGGACGTCGAGCGCGGCACCCCGGCCGACAAGTCGGCGGCGGCCTCCCGGGCGGTGCTGGCGCTCGGCGTGGCGTTCACGCCGGAGGCCGTCCCGTACGTGCGGGACCGCCGGGTGGACGCGGCCGGGCTCGCCCAGCTGGCGGGGGAGGCCGACGGGCCGGGATTCGTCGAGGAGCTGGTCACCGCCGGGCTGGTCGGGCTCGCCGCCCGCTTCCACTGCGGGCACGCCGACTGCCGGGAGGGGGCCTGCGCCCGGCTGCTCGCGCTCAGCGGGACGGCGGCCGTACTGGACGCGGTCGAGCGCGAGGCCCGCACCCTCGGCGGGCGCACCGGCGGCGGTGGGCTGACCGCGAACGAACGGGCGGCCGCGCGGCGTTGGGTGCTGCTGCTCGCCATCCAGCCGCAGCAGCAGCGGCGCGCCGTCGTCCGGCGGCTCTCCCTGCTGCCGGGCCCGCTGGCGGCGCTGCCCACGGGGGTCCAGCGGGCGGCCGCCGCCGTCGAGGCCGTGGCGGCGCGGGTGCGTATCGGTGATCGTGACGGTTTCCGTCGGTGGTCGGACCTCAGCCGCCGCGCGCTCGCCGCCGATCCGACGACGGCCGACGGACGGGGCGTGCTCGCGGCGGCGGCCGTGCTGCAGGTGCGCAGCGTCCGGGCGGGCGGCGCGGATCGCGGGCGCGCCCGCGGGGAGCGGAAGGTGGATGTGCGCGCCTGGTGGGGCGGCGCACGCACCGCGCTGCCCCGGCGCGCGGTGGCGGCCGTGCTGCTGTTCTTCGCGCTCGGCCTCACGCTCTGGTCGGGGGCGGTGCTGCGGTTCGCCGTCGACTTCGGCGCGGGCGGGCGGCTGCTGCCGGGCGGTCCCTTCGACGGCCCGCTGCGGACGGTCGGCGAGGCCGCGGCGCTGGCGACGGCCGGCCAGCTCGGTGCGGTGCTGGTCGCGGCGGTGGCGGTGGTCGCGTTCCCGGCCCGGGTCGGGCGGCGGATGCTGTTCCTCGTGATCGCCGCCTCGCTCACCATCGGCTATCTGCACCTCGGCCCGCCGATGACGGTGCTCGAAGCGCCGCAGCCGGTGGTCGACCGGGTGGTCAGGTTCGGTGGCGGAATGGAGAACTGGACGGGTGTCGGCGCGCTGGTGGCGATCGTGCTCGCGCTGTACCTCAACAACCGCCCGGTGACCTGGCTGCTCAGCTCCGCCCACACGGCCTCGGAACGGGCGGCCGGTGACCGTCGGCGCGCCGCCGCCCGCCGCCGCGCCGCCCGCGGGGGCGGGGTCGTCGGCTTCCGCGACCGGCTGCTGTTCTGGCTGGGCGGGACCCTCGTGCTGACCCTGCTGCTGTGGTCGGCGGTCGAGGTCCGGATCGCCGTCGTCGACCGGGACCGCCACCTCACGCCGGAGTCCTGGGGCACCGGCCAGGTCGGCGCCGCCTACCAGGCCGACTACCTGCTGCTCCTGGCCTTCCTGGCCTTCCTCGCCGCCTGCGCCACCCCCGGCGCGGCCCGCCGTCTCCTCGCCGGCTCCGCGGTCGGCACGGCCGTGCTCGGCGCCTGGCCCCCGCCCCTGGGCCCCTTCGAAGCCCTCCGCATCCCCGTCCTGGGCCCCTGGTTCCGTTCCCTCGCCACCCTCTGGGGCCACGCCGCCTTCTGGGCCGCCCTCCTCCTCATGCTCCCCCTCGCCTGCTACCTCGCCCTCTGGACCACCCGCCGCCTCCCCACCCCCGCGGCGGAGTAGAAAGTCGGCCCAGCCGACTTCCCACTCCACCCGCCCGCGCAATCCATGCGCGTAGGCAACTTGGAGTCGGGTGGCTGGTGGGCTTCGGAAGTCGGGTCCGTCGACTTTCTGCTCCGCTCCCGTCGATCCATGCGCGTGCGAGAGCGGGAAGTCGGGCCGGCCGACTTCCTACTCCCGCTCGGGGTCAGTGTGGGCGCAGGCCGTCGAGGAGGATTGTCAGGATGTGCTCGCGGGCGGCTGGGTCGGGGCCCAGTTGCTCCAGGGCGGCGTTGGTGCCGACGAGGAGGGCGAGGAGTTCGGGCAGGGTCAGTTCGGGGCGGGCGGTGCCGGCGAGCTGGGCGCGCCGCAGGAGGTCGGCCAGCAGTTCGCGGATCGCGGCCGAGGGGGCGCGCAGGGAGGTGTGGACGTCGACCCCCGCCGCCGTGAGCGCCTGGGCGAACGCGTTCTTGCCCACCGACTGTTCGGCGATCAGCCGGAAGCAGGCGAACAGGGCGTCGGCGGGCGCGGATTCGGCGGCCACCCGGGCCGCCCCGGCGGCGACCGTCTCCAGTCGGCGCACCATCACGGCCTCCAGCAGCGCCTCCTTGGTGGGGAAGTGGCGGAACAGCGTGCCGACCCCGACCCCGGCGGCGCGGGCGATCTCCTCGGTCGGGACGCCGACGCCCCGAGTGGTGAACACCTCGGTGGCGGCGTTCAGCAGTCTGGCCCGGTTGCGGGCCGCGTCCGCCCGGAGCGGACGGTCCTGAGTGCCGGTCAACTCTCCAACTCCCTTTTCTCGTTGGCGGGAACGACGGACGCCCGGCCCTGGACAACCGGAGTGGTCAGTCCGTATGGTCTAAGCGGAGTCGCCGGTCCGATTCCGGTGGCGCACATATCGTTCCGGGGGTTGATCATGTCCGAAACGCGCTCGCCGCGCGAGGTCTTCCACGCGCTGCTCGACGGCATCACGGCCGGTCGGTTCGCCGAACTGGCCGGGCTCTACGCCGAGGACGCCGTGGTGGAGATGGTGTTCGAGCCGGTCGGCCCGCGCAGGTTGGAGGGGCGCGAGGCCCTGCGGGAGCGTTTCCTCGCCGTCGGTGAGCACTCGCCGCTGGACCTGGGCGCCCGTAACGTCGTCGTCCGCGCGACCGACGACCCCGAGGTGGTCGTCGGCGAGTGGGACTACGACGTCCGCCACCGCACCACCGGGCGGGAGTCGACCGTCGCCAACCTCCAGGTACTGCGCGTGCGTGACGGCCTCATCGTGCACAGCCGCGACTTCCACGACCACCTCGCCCTCGCTGACCTCCTCGGCTCCCCGCCGCAGCCGGCCGCGCGGTAGCCGCTGCCGTCCGGGTGCTCAGCGCGCGAGGAGCCGGCGGAGCCAACGGATCCGGGCGTCGCGGGCGTCCCGGCTGAGCGCCGCCTCCGGCGCGAAGGTGTCGAAGCCGTGGAACGCGCCCGGCCAGACGTGCAGTTCGGCCTCGCCGCCGGCCCGCCAGATCCCGTCGGCGTACGCCACGGCCTCGTCGCGGAAGGTCTCGGCCGACCCGACCTCGACGTAGGCCGGGGGCAGCCCCGACAGGTCCGCGGCCCGCGCCGGGGCCGCGGACGGCGGCAGCTCGGGGGCGCCGTGGAGCTCGCCGAGCGCGGCCCGCCAGGCCGTCGCGTTGGAGGTCCGGTCCCAGGTGTCGTGGCCGGCCAACTGGCGGGCGGAGAAGCTGTTGTTGCGGTCGTCGAGCATCGGGCTCAGCAGCAGCTGTCCGACCGGGGCCGGCCCGCCGCGGTCGCGGGTCAGCAGGGCGAGCGCCGCGGCGAGGCCGCCCCCGGCGCTCTTGCCGCCGACCACGACACGCCCGGCGTCGACGCCCAGCCGCCGCGCGCGGTCGGTCGTCCAGCGCAGCCCGGCGAAGCAGGCCTCGACCGCGGCCGGGTACGGCGCCGCCGGCGCCAGCGGGTACTCGACGGAGATGACGGCGATCCCGAGCGGCTCGGCCAACTCCCGCAGCAGCCGGGGGAGTACCGACCAGGCGTTGCCGGTGATCAGACCGCCGCCGTGCAGGTAGTAGAGCAGCGGCAGCGGCCCGCCCGCCCCGGTGGGCCGGGCACTCACCAGCCGTACGCCCGACGCGTCCAGCTCCGCCACCTCGAACCGCCCGCCGTCCCGCAGCACCTCCACGGTCGGGCGGGGGCGGACGGCGGCGTCCCGCTCCTGCCACGCGGCGAGGTTCTCCGGGGTGACCGGCCCCCGCGCCACCGCCCCCGCGGACGTCAGCGCGGCACTCAACTCCGGATCGAACGGCGGGGGAGTCGCAGCCCCGCCGCCCTCGCTGCCGCCCCTCATGAACCCCGCCCGCCCCTCGTCCCGTCGTCCCTGCCGGAGGCCCCGACCCGCCCAGCCTGCCAGGCCGGACCGCCCGGCACCCCGCCGGAGTGGAAAGTCGGCCGGTCCGACTTCCCACTCCGGCGCCCGGTTTCCGGCCTCGGGGCTACTTGCCCGGCGGGATGTCGTAGACGTGGTCGGGGGTGATCACGCTGGTGATGGCCCGGCCGAGCAGGGTGCTGGGTTCGGAACCCTGGGACGAGATGTCGGTGTTGAGCAGCACGACCAGAGTCGCGCACTCCTCCGGCAGGTAGATGGTGAGGCTCTCGTAGCCGGGCAGCGAGCCGTTGTGACCGATCCACCCGTTGATGTCGAAGATCCCGAGGCCGTAGCCCGCACCGGGGACGCCGGTCGGCAGGACGGCCAGGCGCTGGGCCTGGGTGCCGGGCGACAGCAGGGTGCCGGTGGCGACGTCCTTCGCCCAGTGGCTGAGGTCGTGCAGGTCGGAGACCAGCGCGCCCGCCGACCAGGCCCACGAGGGGTCCCAGTGCGTGGAGTCGGCGACCGCGCCGCTGGGGGTCTGGTCGGTGTAGCCGTGGGCGTACGGCTCGGGGAGTTCGGTGCCCCGGGGGAAGAGGGTGCGGCGCAGCCCGCTGGGCTCGGTGATGCGGTCGTGGACGAAGGCCTCCAGGCTCCGGCCGCTCACCCGCTCGACCAGCAGGCCGAGCAGGATGTAGTTGCTGTTCGAATACTGGAACTGCGCGCCCGGCGCGAACTCGTTCTCGTGCTTGTAGCCGTACGCGAGCAGTTCCTCGGGGGTGAAGACGCGGTTCGGGTTGGCGAGGAAGGCGTTGATGAAGTCCTCGTCCGAGCTGTACGGGAAGAGGCCGCTGCGCATGTCGAGCAGGTCGCGCACCCGGATGTCCTCGCCGGACGGGACGCCGTCGACATACTTCGCGATCGGGTCGTCGAGGCCGACCGGGCCCTCGTCCACCAGCTGCAGGACGGCGGTGGCGGTGAAGGTCTTGGTCTCGCTGCCGATCCGCATGTTCAGGCGGTCGGTCATGGGAGCGCCGGTCTCCTTGTCGGCGACGCCGAACGCCCGCAGGTAGTCGCCCTGACCGGGGATCCGCAGGTCGACCTGCACACCGGGGATGCCCGCCTCCCGCATCACCTGCTGGATCGTTTCGTCCAGCCTCGCCTGGAGCTCCGGGCTCAGCTCGTGGTCCTCGGCGGTGGTCACGGCCACCGGTGCCGCAGCGGGCCCGGGGGCCGCCGGCGCGGCACCCAGCGTCAGCGGGAGCAGCCCGGCGACGGCGAGCGCCGCCGCGCCGAGCGTACGGGCCGGGGAACGTCTTCTCATGGTGCGGGGCCTTCCTGCGGTTCGGAGCGGATCTGCTGAGCCGATCGTCGGCGACGAGGAGCCGCCGGACCGTCCCTCCGATGCGCGGGCCGGGTATCAGGCCTGATGATCCATCCGATCGGTCCTACGGTCAGGTGGCGGTGTCCCCCCCCGCCCCGCCGGTCCTCGGCCCTGACCGCCGGCCGTCCTCACCGCTCCGGAGGCTGGGGCGGCAGGCCGGCGGCCCAGGCGGCCAGGGTGGTGAAGTCGGCGGTGGTCAGGCCGGTGCGCGGGTCCACGTGGTGGAGGAGGGCGGGGCCGGCGTGGTGGGTGCGGACCCAGGCGTGGTCGGCGGCGGTGATCTGGTCGTCGATCCAGGCGAACGGGCGGCCGCGCGCCCAGCTGACGATGTCGGGGGTCTTCCAGAACACGCCGTCCGCGGGTTGCTGCCGGGGCTCGGACCAGGTGATGACGGGGAGTGCGGGCAGCCCGAGCAGGGGTGCGAGGAAGTCGTCGGCTTCGTGTTCCCAGGTCGTTGCCCAGACCAGATCGAAGGGCAGCGCGGTGAGGGACGGGCCGTGTTCCGGGTTGAGCCAGACGCGTAGGGGTTTGGCGGGTCTGTCGGGCAGTCCGTACGCGGTCAGGCGGCGGCGTTCGGCGGCCTCCCAGCGCGGGGTGAGGAGGCGGTGCGTGGTGTAGCCCTCGGGGCGGCGGTGCGGCTTGGCCGCGTAGGGGTTCAGGGGGCCGTCGACGTCGATCAGCAGCAGCGGCCGCATCGGTCTCCTCTCCCGGTCGGTGCCGTGGTGTTCAAACCACTCGAACGAAGGATCGGACGGGGTGGTTCCGGTGGTTGGCGGCGGGGATTGACAAGGTGTCGGCGGTGCGGTCGCCCGCCGTGCGAGAGTGTGGTGCGGGGAGGGGAGGACCGGTGGCGGTGGTGGACGAGGCGCAGGTGCTGGTCGGGCGCGGTCGGCGGCTGCTGGAGGAGTACGACGCGGCGCCCGATCCGCGGCGGGCCGGCCTGGCGCTGTCCGGGGCACTGACGGCGTTCTCGACGGCGCGCACCCAGCTGGAGGAGGCGGGTCCGGAGGTGCCGCCGGGGGCGCTCGCCGAGGCGCGCTACCTGGTCGGGCTGACGCTGTCCGTGCGCTACTGGTGGGCCGCCGGACAGCCGGAGTTCGTCGAGGACGAGGAGCTGCGGCCCGCCGTGCTCGCCGAACGGGCCGAAGCGGCGGAGCTGTTGGCTCTCACGATGGCCGCGTTCGACCGGGAGGCGCCGGAGTGGGCGGAGGCGGCGTTCCGGCTCGGGCTGCTGCTGCACGCGCGCTTCGAGGACGACGCGGTCGTCGGCGTCGCCGACCCGGCGGCCCGCCCGGAGGACCTGGACCGGGCGATCGACCTGCTGCGGATCGTCTGTCCCGTCCCGGTGCCACCCGATCCCCGGCGGGCCGAGGCCGGGGACGTCGCGGCGGAGGAGGCGGAGGCCGCGTACGACGCGCAGCACCACTTGGCGCTCGTCACCCTCGGCCGCGCCCTTGCCGACCGGGCCGAGCGCGACGGCGTCGAGCGCGACGACAACGACAGCGACGGCAACGACAGCGACCGCGGCGCCGCCGAACGAACCGCCGCCGAAGCCGTGTTGGAGGGCCTGCTCGAACGGGTGTACCCGGAGCCGTGGAGCGAACCCGGGGAGCCGCCGTACCGCCCCGACGCCGACGCCGAGCCGGGACCGGACGAGGTCGCCGACCCGATCGAGCTGCTGGCCCGGGAACGCCTCGTCCGGCTGCTGCTGGACGGGCCGGACGACCTGGACGAGCGGTGCACCGAGCGTGCCCTCACCCATCTGGAGGCGATCGCGGCCACCGCCGCCCTGGACTCCCCCTTCCGGCTGTTCGCCGCCCTCCGGCTGGTCGACCTGTACGCCGCCCGGGGCGACGGCGGGGGCATCCGCCCCGAGGACGCCGCGCACCGGCTCGCCCGGCTGCGCGAGCTGCGCCGGCTGCTTCCGCCCGAGCACCCGCAGGGCGGGACGGTGCGCTGGCTGCTCGGCAACACCCTCTCCGCGCTGGCCCGCCGGCAGGGCCACACCGTTAGTGCCGAGGCCCGCGAGGCGGTCGGGGTGCTGCGCGAGGGCGTGGCCGGCATGGCCGAGGACGACCCGGTGCGGCCGCCGTCGCACGCGGTGCTCGGCTCGCTCGTCCACGCGCTGGGCCAGCACGAACCGCAGACGTACCGCATCGAGGACGCCGTCCACCACCTCACCCGGGCGGCGGACACCCTGGAGGAGGGGGACCACGGCGTCCTGCGCGGCGAGATCCTCCAGCACCTCGCCGACGCATCCCTGTCGAGGACGGAGTTCTCCACCGACCGGGCCGAGCTGGACCGGGCGATCGACCTGCTCGAATCCGCCGGCTCCGCCCGCGACCGGCCCCCGGACGCCCTGTGGTCGGACGAGCAGCTGCACGGTTCATTGGCGGCGGCGATGGCCAAGCGGTTCGCGCTCACCAACGCCGTCAGTGACCTGGACGCGGCGATCCGCCACCAGCGCGCCGCGTTCCGCCGGGCGGCCCCGGACGACGTCAACCGGGTCGTCTACCTGGAGAACCTCGCGGGCAGCCTCTACCAGCGCTACCTCGTCGGCGGTGACCACCAGGACCTGGAGGCCTGCCGCCGCTACATCGACGAGGTGGTCGCGCACCTCTCGGTCTCCGAATACCCGGGCGTGGAGCGGCTCCTGGCCACCCAGCGGCCGGCCCTGGAGCGGACCAGGCTGATGCTGGACCTCCAGGTGGCCGTGACGACCGGCGACGTCCCGTCGATGGCCCGGACGGTGGCCGCGCTGGAACCGCTGGTCGCGGCGATCCCCGAGGACGACCCCCTGCGGCTGCTGGCCCTCGGCGACTTCGGCTCGGCCATGTTCGTCCTCGCGCTGCACGGGCCGACGGAACTGCTGCCACGCGCCGTCGCGCTGATGGTGGAGGCGGCGGATCGGACCCCGGCCGGGCACCTGCACAAGGGCATGCTCACCATGCGGGCGGCCAGCGCGCTCGGCGGGCTCGCGATGTTCTCCGTGTCCGCCGCCTTCTCGGAGCGCCAGGTCGAGACCGCGCTGCGGTACCTCGACACCTTCCTCGCCGACGAGGACCCCGACCCCGCCAGCAGGGAGGGCATCCGTGCCCAACTGCTGCGGGCCGTCCTGCTGATGCTGCGTTACCGTACCGTGCGCCGGCCCGCCGACGCCGTCGACCTGCTGGCCACCGCCGGGGCCCTGCGCGAACGGCTGCGGCACGGGACGCCCACCCAGGTGCTGGCGGCGGTGAGCCGCCTCATCGCCGACGCCCACCGCGCGCGGCTCGGGCCGGGCGACCGGCGGGCGGGCCGTGAAGCCGGGCTGGCCGGACTGCGCGAGGCGGCCGCGGCCACGCTGCTGCAGGCGGCGGCCGCCCCGGCGCTCGTGGTGGCCCGGGAGAGCGCCGCACGGGCGCTGACCATCGCCCGGTGGTACCTCGCCGACCGGGAGGAGGCGCCGGAGGAGGCGTCGCAGGAGCCGCCGGACGGGGCGGCGCCCGGCGGCGAGCCGTACCTGCGCGCCGCCGTGGAGGCGCTGGAGCTGGGCCGGGGCCTGGTGCTGCACGCCTCCACCGCCACCACCGACGTCCCGGACCTGCTGCGCACCTCCGGCCACGCCGAGCTCGCCGACTCCTGGCTGGCCGGTGGTGCCCCCCAGGACGGCCCGGCCGCCGACCCCTTCGACTTCGACGCGCTGCTCGGCCTGCCCGGCACCCTGCTCGACTCCCTGCCCGACGGTGCCGGCATCCCCATGCCGGACGACCTGCGCCGCCGCGCGCTCACCGCGCTCGCCGCCTCCCCGGCCGGGGAGGCGCTGATGGCCCCGCCGCCGCTCGACGAGATCGCCCGCGGCCTGCGCGCGGCCGGCGCCGACGCCCTCGTCTACCTGCTGCCGCCCGGCGGCGGGCGCAGCGGCGAGGCGGTGCTGGTCACGCCCGGCGAGGACGGCGCGGGCGCCCTGCACCTGCTGGCGCTCACCCTGGTCCGCGCCGACGCGGTGCGCTCCGCCGGGCGCGGTCCGCTCGCCGCCTACCGGCAGGCGCACCTGGACCGGCAGGCCACCCTGGACGGCCTGCCGCCCCGGCACCCGCAGCGGATCGCCGCCCGGCGCCGCTGGCGGGCCACCCTCGCCGAACTCTGCGACTGGGCCGGCACCACCGTGCTGCGCCCGCTGCTGCGTCACCCCGCCCTGCGGGCGGCCGTCCGCCGCGGCCCGGGCGCACCGCCGCGGCTGGTCCTGGTGCCGTTCGGTGAACTCGGCGGCGTCCCCTGGCACGCGGCGCTGCTCAGCAGCGGGCTGCGGGACGGTGGCCGGCCGGTGCGGGCCGTGGAACGGGCGGTGATCTCGTACGCGGCCTCCGCGCGGCAGTTCTGCGAGGTGGTCCGGCGGCCCCGGCTGCCGCTCGCCGAACGGCCGGTGGTCGTCGGTGACCCGACCCGGGAGCTGATGTTCGCCGAGGCCGAGGCCGAGTACCTGCACGCCGGCTACTACCCGCACGGCACGCTGCTCGGCTACGTCGAGGACGCCGAGGGGGAGGGCACCCCGGCGGAGGTACTGGCCGCGTTGCCCGCGCCCGGGCGGGCCGGGGCGTCCGTCCTGCACCTGGCCTGCCACGCGGTGCCGTCCGGGGAGTCGCCGCTGGACGCCTATCTCGGGCTCGCGCCCGGCCCGCGGGCCGGGGAGCGGTCGGGCCGGCTGCCGGTGGGCGACATCCTGCGCCAGGCCCAGGGCCGTCCGCCGGACTCGCCGGGCGGCCTGGTCGTCCTCGACGCCTGCGTCAGCGACCACACCGGCGGCGACGTGGACGAGGCGCTCACCCTCTCCAGCGCCTTCCTCGCCGCCGGGGCGACGGGAGTGGTCGGCTCGCGCTGGGAGGTGGTGGACGAGATGGTGTGCGTGCTGATGTACGTCTTCCACGGCCGCCTCGCCGCCGGCGACCCGCCCGTCGAGGCGCTGCGCCGCACCCAGCTGTGGGCGCTCGACCCCGACCGTCGCCTGCCCCCGGACGCGCCACCCGAACTCGTCTCCCTCGCCCGCCGCGACCCCGACGCCCTCGACGTCTGGGCGGCCTTCGCCTACCAGGGCGGTTGACGGGGGCACACCGCGGTGGGCGGGCCTGGCGGCTTCGGCGGCTCGGGGGAGGGCGGACGGGGCTACGGAAGGTCGAGATCCTTGCGGGCTTCGGCGATCCGGCGCAGGATGCCGTGGGCCTCGGCGGTCGTGGCCAGTTCGGTCGCCTCGGCGAGGGCGGCGGCGTCCTCGCGCCGGTCCTGCTGGGCGGCGAGGTAGCCGAGGCCGACCAGGTCGGCGGCCACGCCGGGCAGCCCCTGCTCCGCCGCCAGCACGCTCCCGTCACCACCGAACACGGCGTTCTCGTAGTGGAGTTCCGCCTGCTCGATCCGTAGGTCCCTGGTCATGCGCCGATCCTGGCCAGGGCTTGTGGGGGTCCAGCCGGAATTTCATCGGTGTGTGGGCGGAAACGAAGAACGCGGACCAGCCGGCTCTGCTGGCGAAGAATCCGACCGGATACGCAGGAAGGTTCGAAGGAGACGTCGTCGTCACCGGCACCTTCGTCAATCCACAGGTGGATCAGCGCCTCATCCAGTTGGAGAACGAAGTGGCCGATCTGCAGAAGACCGTTGCGGTGCTGGTCGGTCTGGCGCATCCGCCGGGATCCGGGTGAGGCTTGTGCGCCGGGTGCCCCGCCGGGTGCGCGACGTCGAACGCCGAGTTCGGAGCTCGGCGCAGGAGGACGGTGACCGCTACGACGTGCGCATGGCGGCGATGGCGGTCATCCGGGCGACGCGGCGGGCCGGAAGGACGGCGGCGGCGAGTCCGGTGAGGACGGTGAGGGCGAGCGCGGCGAGGACGGGGAGCACGGGCGGGCCGCCGAGGGTCCCGAGGGTGGCGGTGACGGAGCGTGCGCCGGCCCAGCCGTAGCCGATCCCGAGGGCGGTGCCGAGCAGGGCGGTGGCGAGGGAGAGCAGCAGTGCCTCCAGGGTGAGCATGCGGCGCAACTGGCTGCGGGACATCCCGACCGCGCGCAGCATGCCGATCTCGCGGGAGCGTTCGTTGATGCTGAGGACGAGCGCGGCGGCGACGCCGAGGCCGGCGATGACGACGGAGAAACCGAGCAGGGCCATCGAGATCAGCATCATCCGGTCGAGCAGCGAGCGCAGGCTCTCGGCCTGGGCGGCGGTGTCGGTGACGGTGAGTCGCGGGTGGGCGGCGAGGGCGCGGTCCATGGCGCGGCGGGCGGTGGGGCGGTCGGTGCCGGCGGCGGGGGTGATCCAGACGGTGGTGGCGGGGGCCCCGGGGGCGATCCGGTCGAGGGTGGCGGGGGTGACCAGCAGGGTGGCGTCGGTCTGGAGGGTGAACGGGAGGGGGCTGCGGCCGGGTTCGACCCGCAGGGTGCTGTCGGGGCGGCCTCCGGTGCCGGTCACGGTGAGGGTGCGGCCGCTTTCGATGCCGCCGAGGGCGGCGCCGTCGGTCAGCGCGCGGGCGCGGTCGACGTCGTCGGCGGTGGGGATGAGCCCGGCGGGGTCGACGGCGGCGACCACGGTGTCGCGGCCGTCGACGCGCACGGTGGCCGAGCGGACCGGCGTGACGGAGAGTTCGCGCTCCCCGGTGAGCGCCGCGAGCGCCCCGTCGGGCAGGGCGCCACCACCGGCACCGGCACGATCATCACCGGCACCGGCACCATCACCACCGGCGGCCGTCGCCGAGAACACGCCGGGCTGGCGGGCGGAGAGCGCGGGCACCAGCGAGTGGGAGGTGATCGACAGGGCGGTGACCGCGCCGACCATCACGGTCACCCCGAGCAGCAGCGCGGAGCCGGTGGCGCCGGTGCGCAGCGGGTTGCGGCGCAGTTGCCGGGTGGCGAGCCGGCCGGCGGTCCCGCCGAGACGGCGGGCCGGGCCGCCGAGCAGGGCGACCGCGGCGGGCAGCAGCCGGTGGGCGAGCCGCAGGACGCCGAAGAAGCTCGCGATGGCGCCCACGGTGACGGCGAGCAGCGAGAGCGGCGGCGCGGTGAGCGTCCCGAGCACGACCAGGGCGGTGCCCGCCACCAGCAGGAACACCGCCCACACGGTGGCCCGGAGCCGCGCGCCGGTGCCGCCCGCCCCGCCCGGCCCGGCGCCGTGTCCGGTGCCGCCGAGCGCGGCGATCGGCGGGACGGCGGAGGCGGCCTTGGCGGGGCCGCGGACGGCGAGCAGGGTGAGCAGGATGCCGAACAGCGCGGCGAGGACGCAGACCAGCGGCGAGGGGGCGAGCGAGAGGCGGACCGGGCCGAGGTCCGCACCGGCCGCGACGGCCTGGCCGACGGCGCAGATCCCGAGGCCGAGCAGCACGCCGGCGGCGGAGGCGCCCGTGCCGAGCAGCAGGCCCTGGCGGCGGATCAGCCGGCGGACCTGGACGCGGTCGGCGCCGATGCAGCGCAGCAGCGCCAGCTGGCGGGTGCGCTGGGCGAGCACGACGGTGAAGGTGTTGCCGACGACCATCCGGGCGACCGCGAGCGCGATCAGCACGAAGGAGAGCGCGGCGACCAGCACCACGCCGTACAGGGTGCCGCTCGACCGGGTGGCGTCCCGAACGGAGACCTCCCGGGTGTGCACCTCGGGCGCGGGGGCGGTGCTGCCGGGCGCCCCGCGCAGTGCCTCGCGCAGCGCCTCGACGGTACGGGTCGGCGAGGTGCCGGGGGAGAGCCGGAGGTCGAGCCGGGTCGCGACGGCGCCGACGGCGTACCGGTCGACGGCGTTCTCCGGGACGGCGATGACGGGCTGTCCGGAGAGGCTGGGCGCGCCGCGGCCGTCGAGGATGCCGGTGAGCCGGGCGGTGGCGGGCGTGCCGTCGGCCCGGGTGAGCCGCACGTCCGCGCCGGGGCCGAGGCCCAGACGCTGCGCGGTGTCGGCGTCGAGCATCACCTCGCCCGCTCCGGCGGGCCACTGCCCGGACTTGAGCAGTTGCCAGCGCAGGCCGGGGTCGGCGGCGACGGAGCTGACGACGGCGGCCGCGTCCAGCGGGCGTCCGTCGGCGGTCAGCAGTCCGCCGCGGCCGGTGAGGCGCGGGGCGAGCGCGGCGACGCCGGGCACCTGCCGCGCCCGGTCGGCCGTGGCGGTGGCCGTGGCGGCAGCGGTGTCCGGCGCGCCGCCGGCGGTCGGGAGGGTGATCTGCACGTCCCCGGGCCCGACCTCGGCCGCGGCGCTCTGGCCGAACGAGTCGACGAGGGCGCCGCTGCCGCTGACCGAGGCGATGAGGAAGGCCACGCCGAGGGCGACGGCGGCGCCGCTGAGGAGGAGTTGGCGCAGCTGCCCGCGGAGTTCGGCGAGGGTGTGGCGGTAGGTGGTCATCGTTCCCGGTCTGTCCGTGCGCGGCCGGTGTGCGGCTCGTCGTCGCTGGTCACCGGGGGTGTTCCCGATGATCGACTTCGAGCGTAGGAGGCGGGTGGGGCCCGTTCGGTAGCCATGAGGTCGTGTTCAGGTTCACACCGGCGTCGGAAGGCGGGCCCGTCCGTCTCCTCCTCGGGAGGTACGCCGCCCCCGAGGGGCCGGTTGTCCCGGGGCGTCCCCGCTCGTCCCATTGGTCACCCCGGCCCCACCGGCCAAACTGGTCCAGACCATTGACGCTCCGAGGGGGGGCTTCCTAGCATGATCGACGTTGCGGCGGCCATACGGGGGCCCGCCGCCGATCCGCCGAGCGCGCTACTCCCTCCCACCCCGCGGGCATGTGGCCGGGCGTTGTCCGAGACTGCCGTTCCGCCGTGAGGCGAGTGCCGAGGAGTGTCATGTCCACGACCGTCCAGGAGTCCGTCCACGAACCCGGCCGGAGCGCCGGACCCGCACGGGAATCCGCCCTGACCGTCGGCCAGGAACGCCTCTGGTTCCTCGACCAGCTGGACCCGGGCGACCCCTCCTACAACATCCCGCTGGTGCTGCGCCTGACCGGCGAGCCGTCGACCGCGTCGCTGCGCGCCGCCCTCGACGGCGTGGTGGCCCGGCACGAGGCGCTGCGCACCCGCTTCCCCGCCGAGGACGGCCGGCCCGCCGCCGTCGTCGACGCGGCCGTACCCGTCCCGCTCGACCTCGCCGACCTGCGCGGACGCCCGCAGGACGAGGTGGCCGCCGCCCTCGCCGAGCGGGTCAACCGCGGCTTCGACCTCGCCGCCGGACCGCTGCTGCGCGCCGCACTGCTGCGCACCGGCGAGCAGGAGCACGTGCTCTGCCTCGTCCTGCACCACATCGTCGCCGACGGCTGGAGCCTCGGCCTGCTGCGCACCGAACTCGCCGAGCGCTACGCCGCCCACCGCGCCGGCGGCCCCGCGCCCGAGCTGCCGGCCCCGCCCTCCTACGCCGCCCACGCCGCCGCCGAACGCGCCTGGCTGGCCGGGCCCGAGGCCGCCGCGGCGCTCACCTACTGGCGCGAGCGGCTCGCCGACGCGCCCGCCCTGGACCTGCCGCTGGACCGGCCCCGGCCCGCCGAACCGAGCAGCGCGGGCGCCTTCCACACCCGGATCCTGCGCGGCCTCGGCCCCGAACTCGACGCCTTCGCCCGCGCCCGCCGCCTCACCCCGTTCATGGTGCTGGCCGCCGCCTACCAGGCCCTGCTGCACCGCTGCACCGGCCAGGACGACTTCTGCGTGGGCGTGCCCACCGCCGCCCGCACCACCGTCGACAGCGAACGGACCGTCGGCTACTTCTCCTCCGCTCTCGTCCTGCGCGCCGACCTCACCGGCGCCCCCACCTTCGACACCCTGCTGCGCCGGGTGCGCACCGACTGGCTCGGCGCCCTCGGCCACGGCCGGGTGCCGTTCGAGCAGCTCGCCGAGGAGCTGCGCCCGGACCGCGACCCGGGGCGCACCCCGCTCTTCCAGACCCTGCTCACCGTGCACACCCAGGACGGCGGCGCCCTCGGCGAGCACGCCTTCGCCGACCTGCGCTGCGTCGAGATCGACGGCGGCCACACCGCCGCCAAGTTCGAACTCGCCCTGGACGTCCGCCCGGACGGCGACGACCTGCAGGCCGTCCTCGGCTACCGCGCCGACCTGCTGGACGAGCCGTGGGCCGTGCGGCTCGGCCGCCGCTTCGACACCCTGCTGCGCGCCGCCCTCGCCGCCCCGGACACCCCGGTGCACCTGCTGCCGCTGCTGGACGCCGAGGAACGCGCCGACGCGGCGGCCGGCTCGGCCGGGCCCGCGCTGCCCGGGCACCCGGCGACCGTGCTCGACGCGATCGACCGGGCGGCGTCCGAGCAGCCGGATGCCCCCGCCGTCGAGGGGCGGGACGCCGACGGGCGCGACACCCGCCTCACCCGTGCCGGACTCGCCGACGCCTCGCGCGCCCTGGCCGCGCGACTGACGGCGGCCGGGGTGCGGCGCGGCGACCTGGTGGCGTTCTGCCTGCCGCGCGGACCGCACGCCGTGGTCGCCATGCTCGCCGCCTGGCGGGCCGGCGCTGGCTACCTGCCGCTGGACCCGGAGTACCCGGCCTCCCGGCTCGCCTTCATGCTGACCGACAGCGGCGCCACCGCCCTGGTCACGACGGACGGCGCGCCCGTCGAGGGACTGCCGGCCGCCGTTCCGGTGCTCGCCGCGACCGGGGGAGCGGACACCCCGCCCGCCGCCCCGTCCGCCGCCGGCGAAGCGGCCGCCGGCCCCGACGACCCCGCCTACCTCGTCTACACCTCCGGCTCCACCGGCACCCCCAAGGGCGTGCTCGTCCCGCACCGCGCGCTCGCCGCCCGGGTCGCCTGGATGCGCGAGGGCTACCGCCTCACCGCCGCCGACCGCGTCCTCCAGTACGCCTCGCTCTCCTTCGACACCTGCGCCGAGGAGGTCTTCCCGGCCCTCGCCGCCGGCGCCACCCTGGTCGTCGCGCAGGCCGGCGCCGCGCTGCCCGACCAGCTCGCCGAGCCCGCCGCCGCCGGCCTCACCGTCCTGGACCTGCCCACCCCCTACTGGCACCAGCTGGTCGCCGACCTCGACGCCACGCCCTGGCCGGCGGGCCTGCGGCTGCTGATCCTCGGCGCCGACCAGGTCCGCCCGGAGGCCGTCGCCGCCTGGCGGGCCCGGTTCGGCGACACCGTCCGGCTGGTCAACTCCTACGGGCCCACCGAGACCACCGTCATCGCCACCACCGCCGACCTCGGCGCGGCCGACACCGCCCGGCGCCCCCCGATCGGGCGGCCGATCGGGGGCACCACCGTCGCCGTGCTCGACCGACACGGCCGCCCCGTGCCGCCCGGCACCCCCGGCGAACTCGTCGTCGGCGGGGCCGGCGTCACCGGCGGCTACCTCGGCCGCCCGGGCGCCACCGCCCGCGCGTTCGTGCCCGACCCGGACGGTCCGCCCGGCGCCCGCCGCTACCGCACCGGCGACCTGGTGCGCCGGCGCGGCGACGGCGCGCTGGAGTTCCTCGGCCGGATCGACGCCCAGGTCAAGGTGCGCGGCTACCGGGTCGAGCCCGGCGAGGTGGAGTCCGCGCTGCTCGCGCAGCCCGGCGTCGGCCAGGCCGCCGTACTGGCCCGCGCGGACCGCCTGCTCGGCTACGTCGTGCCGGAAGCCCTGCCGGACGCCGAGCCGAACACCCCCGCCCCCGCCCCCGCCACCGACCCCGCCGCGCTGCGCGCCGCGCTCGCCGCCACCCTGCCCGCCCACCTCGTCCCCAACGCCGTCCTCGTCCTCGATGCCCTGCCGCTCACCCCCAACGGCAAGCTCGACCACCGCGCGCTGCCCGACCCCGACACCCGCCCCGAGCTGCGCGCCGCCTACCTCGCCCCGCGCACCGAGGCGGAGGAGCTGGTCGCCGAGGTCTGGCAGGAGGTCCTGGGCCTCGACCGGGTCGGCGTCCACGACGACTTCTTCGACCTCGGCGGCCACTCCCTGCTCGCCACCCGGGTCGTCGCCCGCATCCGCGCCGCGGCCGACCTCGGCGTGCCGCTGCGCACCCTCTTCACCCACCGCACGGTGGCCGCCTTCGCCGACGCCGTCGAAGCCGCCCTGGTCGCCGAACTCGACGCGCTGTCCGACGACGCCGCCGAGGAACTGCTCGCCGCGCAGGACGCCCTGGAAGGGACCGCTACGCCGTCATGAGCACCGACACCGCCCCCACCCCCACCCCTTCCGGGTCCTCCGCCGGGCTCACCGCAGCCAAGCGCGAACTGCTCAGCCGCCGCCTGCGCGGCCGCACCGCAGCCCGGCAGACGATCGCCCGCCGCGCCGCCGACGCGCCGGTGCCGCTCTCCTACGCCCAGGAGCGGCTCTGGTTCATGGAGCAGTTCGCCCCCGGCACCGCCGCCTACAACATCCCGGTCGTGCGCCGGCTGCGCGGCCCGCTCGACGTCCCCGCCCTGCGCCGCGCCCTGGACGCCTCCCTCGCCCGGCACGAGACCCTGCGCTCGCGCTACCCGGCCACCGACGACGGCCGCCCGCTGCTGGTCATCGACCCGCCCGGCCCCGCCGACCTCACCCTCGCCGAGGCCGACGACGCCGCGCACGCCGAACGGCTGGTCGACGAGGCCGCCGCCGTTCCCTTCGACCTGGAGCACGGCCCGCTGCTGCGCGCCCACCTCGTCCGGCTCGCCGCCGACGACCACGTGCTGCTGCTCGTCGTCCACCACAGCGTCAGCGACGGCTGGTCCAGCGAGGTGCTGCTCGGCGAGGTCCTGCGCGGCTACGCCGCCCGCGCCGCCGGAAAGCCCGACCCGCTGCCCGAACTAGCCGTCCAGTACGGTGACTTCGCGATCTGGCAGCGCGAGCGGCTGAGCGGTGACCGACTGGCCGCCGAGGTCGCCCACTGGGCCCGCGAGCTGGCGGGCGTCGAACCCCTCGAACTCGCCTGCGCCGCCCCCCGGCCGCCGCGCCAGACCTTCGACGGCGCCGGCTACGGCTTCGAGGTCGACCGCGCGCTGCTCGACCGGCTGACCGCCCTCGGCAAGCGGTACGACGCCACCGTCTACATGGTGCTGCTCGCCGCCTTCCAGACCCTGCTCGCCCGGTTCAGCGGCCAGCGCGACTTCGCCGTCGGCTCGCCCATCGCCGGCCGACCCGAGCCCGAACTCGAAGCGCTGGTCGGCATGTTCGTCAATGTGCTGGCGCTGCCCGCCCGGCTGGACGGCGACCCGACCTTCACCGAGCTGCTCCGCCGCACCCGGGACACCTGCCTGGAGGCCTACGCCCACCAGGAGCTGCCGTTCGCCCAGCTGGTCACCGAGCTCAAGGTCCCCCGCGACGTCAGCCGCCCGCCGGTCTTCCAGGCCGTGCTCGCCGTGCAGAACTACGCGGTCCAGCGCGAGGCCGCCGCCTCCGGCGAACTCCCCGTCGAGGTAGAGCCGTTCGGCGTGCGCGCCAGCGGCACCCGGTTCGACCTGGAGCTGTTCCTCCAGGAGTGGCCGCAGGGCCTGCTCGGCTCGTTCAACTACAACACCGACCTCTTCGCCGAGGCCGACATCGCCCGCCTCGCCGAGCACCTGGGCCGGCTGCTGAGCGCCGTCGCCGACCGCCCGGACACCCCGCTGTCCGCCCTCGACGACCTCCCCGAGGCCGAACGCGCCTTCGAGATCGAGCGGTTCAACGACACCGCGGCCGACCGGCCGGCCACCACCCTGACCGCCCTGGTCGCCGAGCAGATCGCCCGCACCCCCGAGGCCGTCGCCGTCTCCTTCGAGGACGGCGCGAGCCTGACTTACCGTCAGCTCGACGCCGCCGCCGACCGGATCGCCGCCCGGCTGGCCGCCGAGGGCGTCGGCCCCGGCAGCCTCGTCGCGATCAGCGCCGAACGCTCGCCCGAACTCGTCGCCGGCCTGCTCGGCGTGCTGCGCACCGGCGCCGGCTACACCCCGCTGGAACCGGGCTACCCCGCCGAACGGCTCGCCTTCCTGCTCGCCGACAGCGCCGCCCCCGTCCTGCTCACCCAGCGGCGGCTGCCCGTCCCCGACGGCTGCACCGCCCGGGTCCTGCTCCTCGACGACCCCGCCGAGTGGCCCAAGGTCCGCGCCAAGGCCCCGCGGCCCGCCGGGCCCGCCCCCGACGACACCGCCTACCTGATCTACACCTCCGGCTCGACCGGCCGCCCCAAGGGCGTGCCCAACACCCACCGGGCCATCGCCAACCGCCTCCAGTGGATGCAGGACACCTACCGGATCGGCCCCGCGGACCGCGTCCTGCAGAAGACCCCGGCCGGATTCGACGTCTCCGTCTGGGAGTTCTTCTGGCCGCTGATCACCGGCGCCCGGATCGTCCTCGCCAAGCCCGGTGGCCAGAAGGACGCCGGCTACCTGCGCGACCTGATGGTGCGGGCCGGCGTCACGGTCGCCCACTTCGTGCCCGCCATGCTCACCGTCTTCCTGGCCGAGGACGGCATCGAGCGCTGCACCACCCTGCGCCGGGTGGTGTGCAGCGGCGAGGCCCTGCCGCCGGACACCGCGCGGGAGTTCACCACCCGCCTGCCCGACTGCGCGCTCGCCAACCTGTACGGGCCCACCGAGGCCGCCGTCGACGTCTCCTCCTGGGAGTGCGAGGGCCCGCTGCGGGTCGTCCCGATCGGGCTGCCGATCGACAACACCCGCCTGTACGTGCTGGACCGGGCCCTGCGGCCGGTGCCGCCCGGCGCCCCCGGCGAACTCCACATCGGCGGCACCGCCGTCGCCCTCGGCTACCACCGCCGCCCCGGCCTCACCGCCGCCCGCTTCGTCCCCGATCCCTACGGTCCGCCCGGCTCCCGGCTCTACCGCACCGGCGACCTCGCCCGCCGCCGCCCCGACGGCACCCTCGAACACCTCGGCCGGATCGACCAGCAGGTCAAGATCCGCGGCCTGCGCATCGAACCCGGAGAGACCGAGGCCGCCCTGCGCGCCCAGCCCGGCATCGCCGACGCCTCCGTGGTGGTCCGCGAGGACCGGCCCGGCGACAAGCGCCTCACCGGTTACCTCGTCCCCGCCCCCGGCGCCGACGAGCCCGACCCGGCCGCCCTGCGCGCCACCCTCAAGCGCACCCTGCCCGACCACCAGGTGCCCGCCGCCTTCGCCGTCCTGCCCGCCCTGCCGCTCACCCCCAACGGCAAGCTCGACCGCCGCGCCCTGCCCGCGCCGCGGATCCACCGTGACGCCGGGGCCGCCAAGCCCGCGACCGAGGCCGAACGGGTGCTCGCCGCGATCTGGGCCGAGGTGCTCGGCCTGCCCGAGGTCGGCACCGACGAGGACTTCTTCGACCTCGGCGGGCACTCGCTGCTCGCCACCCAGGTGGTCGCCAAGGCCCGCAAGCGGCTCACCGAGGCCGGCGCCCGCCCGGTCAGCGTGATGGACCTCTTCACCTGCCGCACCGTCCGCGACCTCGCCGCCCTCGCCACGCTCGACGAGCAGGACCGCGGCCCGCGCCGCCTGCTGCACCGGCTCACCCGGCCCGTCCCGGCCGAACGCCGCCGGCTCACCCTGGTCTGCGTCCCGTACGGCGGCGGCAGCGCCGTCGTCTACCAGCCGGTCGCCGACCTGCTGCCCGCCGACACCGAACTGTGGGCCGTCGCGATCCCTGGCCACGACATCGGCGTCACCGAACAGCACCTGCCCTTCGACGAGTTGGCCGAACAGCTGGCCGCCGAGGTGCGCGAGCGGGTCGACGGACCGGTCGTCGTCTACGGCCACTGCGGCGTCGGCACCGCGCTCGCCGTCGCCACCGCCCGGCTGCTGGAGGCCTCCGGCCGGGAACTCGAAGCCGTCTACGCCGGTGCCCAGTTCCCGTTCGCCAAGCCGCGCAGCAAGGTGCTCACCGCGCTCAGCGGGATCGCCGCCCTGGAGCCGCTGCTCGGCGACCGGGTCTACCTCAACTGGCTCACCGGCATGGGCGTCGACACCTCCGAACTCGACCAGGAACAGGTCCGGTTCATCGTCGGCAACATGCGCCGCGACTCCAAGGCCGCCGAGGCGTACTTCACCCGCGCCATCGAGGAGGTCGCCGCCGGCGCGCCCCGGCTGCGCGCCCCGCTGGTCTCGCTGGTCGGCGACCACGACCCGGCCGCCGACTTCTATCAGGAGCGGTACCGCGAATGGCTGCTGCTCGCCGAGCGCTCCGCCGTCGCGGTGCTCGACCAGGGTGGGCACTTCTTCGTCAAGTACCGTGCGGCGGAGGTCGTCGAGGCCGTCACCACGGTGCACCGCGCCGTCCTCGACGGGCGGACCGACACTCTGCCCGCGCGCGGCCCGGACAGCTCCTGGTGGTTCCACGGCGAGACCGGCGCACCGGTCCGCGAGGAGGAGGTACGGCAGCCGCAGGAGCCGGTGGCGGAGGGGCCGCAGCCCAGCATGGGCCGCTTCCTGGCCGTCGCCGCGGGCCAGTTGGTCTCCATCACCGGCTCGGCGCTCACCGAGTTCGCGCTGCCGATCTGGATCCTGCTGGAGACCGGCTCGATGGCCCGGTACGCGCTCTACGCCGTCATCGCCATGCTGCCCGGCATCGTCGTCGGTCCGCTGGCCGGCGCCCTGGTCGACCGACTGGACCGGCGCAAGGTCATGCTCGCCGGGGACATCGGCGCCGGGGCCACCCAGGCCGCCATGCTCGCCCTGCTGCTGGCGGGACAGCTGCACTCCTGGCAGGTCTACGTCCTGCTCGGCGTGCTCTCCGTCGCCCTCACCTTCCAACGCCTCGCCTACGCCTCCGCGGTGCCCCAGATCGTCCCCAAGCAGTACCTGGGTCATGCCAACGGCGTCGTCCAACTCGCCTTCGGGGCAGCGCAGTTCGTCGTTCCTCTGGTCGCCGTCGCGCTGCTCGCCGCGATCGGCCTGCGCGGCATCCTGATCATCGACGTGGCCAGCTACACCATCGCCGTGGGCATCCTGCTGGCGGTGCGCTTCCCGCGCACCCTGCCGTGGACCAGGCGCGAACCGCTGGTGGAGGAGATCAAGCAGGGCTTCGGCTACTCCTGGCGCCAGCGCGGCTTCCGCTCCATGCTGCTCTGGTTCGCCGGACTGAACGTCTTCCTCTCCCCGCTGTTCCTGCTCACCACCCCGATGGTGCTCGCCTTCTCCGACCTGAACGGCGCCGCCCGGGTCGCCGTCGCCGGCGGCGCCGGGGCCCTGCTCGGCGGCATCGCCATGGGCTTCTGGGGCGGACCGCGCCGCCACCGGCTGCGCGGCATGCTCGGCCTGGCCGCCGTCCTCGCCCTGGCCGGCGCCGTCACCGGCCTGCACGCCGGACTCTGGGTGATCGCCGCCGGCGCGTTCGGGATGTCCTTCGCGCTCTCCCTGGTCAACGGCGTCTACTCGACGATCGTCCAGGTCAAGGTGCCGCAGCGGTTCCACGGCCGGGTCTTCGCGCTGAACACCCTGGTCGCCTGGTCCACCCTGCCGCTCGGCCACGGCGTGATCGCCCCGCTCGGTTCGGCCGTGTTCGGCCCGCTGATGGAGCCGGACGGCGCGCTCGCCCCGGTCTTCGGCCCGCTGATCGGCACCGGACCCGGGCGCGGCATCGCCCTGATGTACGTGCTGTTCGGGCTCGCCATGCTCGTCCTGGTCGCCGTCGGCCTACGGCTGCCCGCCCTCGCCCGCTTCGACCGCGAGGTGCCGGACGCCGAGCCGGACGACCTGGTCGGCCTGCGCGAACGCGCCCGCGTGGCCGCCGCCCGCGCCGCCGCCCGCAGGACCTCGGACGCCACCCGGGAGGCCGCGTGAACCGCGCCGTCCCCACCGGCCTGCCCCAGCTGCTCGCCCACCGGGCCGCCGCCCACCCCGAGCGGACCGCCGTCGTCAACGGCGCCGACCGGCTCGACTTCGGCGCCTGGCAGGCCCGCTCCGGCGCCCTGGCCGCCGCCCTGTGCGCCGCCGGACTGCGCCCCGGCGACCGGGTCGGCCTGCGCCACGGCACCGCCGACTGGGCGGCCTACGCCGTCGCCCACCTCGCCGTGCTGCGGGCCGGCGGCGTCGCCGTCCCGCTCTCCGACCGGCTCGCGCCCGCCGTCACCGCGCACGCCCTCGCCGACTCGGGCGCGGCGCTGCTGCTGCACACCGGAAGCACCCCGGACGTCGCCGGGGTGCGCACCCTGACCGAGGCCGACGCCGCCGGCCACCCCACCGAGCCGGACCTGCCGCTCGTCGACCCGGGCGCGCCCGCCCAGATCCTCTACACCTCCGGCACCACCGGCACCCCCAAGGGCGTCACCGCCACCCACGCCAACCTGGCGTACGGCTGCACCCTCGACGAGCGCCGCCGCCCGCTGCGCCACTCCCGGGCCTTCCTGCACGCCTTCCCGGTCGGCACCAACGCCGGGCAGACCATGCTGGTCAACGCGCTCAACGCGCACGCCACCTGCGTCGCCGCCCCGCAGTTCACCCCGCTGCGGTTCGTCCGGCTGATCGCCGAACACGGCATCGGCAGCGTCTTCCTGGTCCCCGCCATGGCGATCGAACTGCTCGCCTCGGCGGCCCTGGCCAAGGCCGACCCGAGCGGCGTGCGGCTGGTCGGCTCCACGGCCGCCGCGCTGCCCCAGCCGGTCGCGCTGGCGCTCAGCAAGGCCTTCCCGCGCGCCCAGATCGCCAACTACTACACCTCCACCGAGGCCGCCCCCGCCCAGATCACCCTGCTGTTCGACCCCGAGCACCCGGACTCGCCCGGGCAGCCCGCCTCGCTCGCCGACCTGCGGATCACCGACGCCGACGGCCGGCCGCTGCCGCCCGGCGAGGCGGGCGAGCTGTGGCTGCGCTCGCCCACGGCGCCGCGCGGCTACCTCGGCGAGCGCGACGGCGCGGTGTTCCAGGGCCGGTGGGTGCGGATGGGCGACCTCGGCCGGATCGACGCCGACGGCTTCCTGCACCTGCTCGACCGGGAGAAGGACGTCGTCAAGTCCGGTGCCCACAAGGTCTCCACGCTCCAGGTCGAGAACGCCCTGCACGCCCACCCGCAGATCGCCGACGCCGCCGCGTTCGGCGTCCCGCACCCCGTGCTCGGCGCGGTGGTCGCCGCCGTGCTGGTGCCCGCACCGGGCGCCGAGCCGCCGACCGCCGCCGAGCTGCGGACCTTCCTGCTCGGCCACCTCGCCGCGCACGAGCTGCCGGCCACCGTGCTGTTCCGCGAGGCGCTGCCGCGCAACGAGGGCGGCAAGGTGCTCAAGCGCGAGCTGCGCCGACTGGTGGCCGGTGACGGCCCCGTCGAGCCCCCCACCGCCGGCCAGACCCCGACCACCAGCGAGGCCAACCGATGACCACCCCGCTCAGTCCCGCCCAGCACGGCATCTGGCTCACCGAGCAGACCCTCGACGCCGGTGCCGCCTACCACCTCGCCGTCACCGTGGAGTTGACCGGCCCGCTCGACACCGCGGCCCTCGCCGGGGCCTGCGCCCGGGTGGTCCGGCAGCACCCGGTGCTCGCCGGGCGGATCGACCCCGACGGCCCCGCCGTGCGGCCCGGGCCCGCGCCCGGGCTGCGGACCGTCGACTGCCCGGCCGAGGACCTGGAGAAGCTGCTCGCCGACGAGGGCGCCGCCCGCTTCGACCTGGCGGCCGGCCCGCTCGCCCGGTTCACCCTGTACCGGACGGCCGCCGAGCGGCACGTGCTGCTGGTCACCGCCCACCACCTGGCCTTCGATGGCGAGTCCAAGGACCGGCTGGTCGCCGACCTCACCGCTGCCCACCGGGGCGAGCCGCTCGCCGCCCCGCCCGTCGTCGCGGTGGCGGACGGCGGGCCGTCCGCCGAAGCCGCCGGGCCGTCCCCCGAAGCCGCCGCCGGGTACTGGGCCGAGCGGTGGCGCGAGCCCGGCCTGCCGGTCCTGCCCGGGCTGCGGCCCGTCACCGACCCGGGCACCGCCCCCGGCACCCTGCCCGGGCCCGGGGCCGCCACCGGGTTCCGGCTCGACGGTGCCCGGCACACCGCGCTCGTCGCCACCGCCGAGCGCCTGGGCGTCACCCGCTTCGAACTCCTGACCGCCGCCTGGCACGCGCTGCTGCTGCGCTACGGCAACCCGGTGCCGGCCACCGCCGTCGAGCTGTCCGTCCGCCGCCCCGGCGAGCCGGTCGCGGTGGGCCTGGCCGTCAACGAACTGCCGCTGTTCACCGCCCCGTCGGCGGACGCGTCGTTCGCCGAGTTCGCCCGCTCGGTGCGGGCCGGGCTGCGGGAGCTCTACCCGCACCGGGACGTCCCGCTCGGGCGGGCGGTGCGCGGACTCGCCCCGCGCACCGCGATCACCCCGCTGTCCGTCAGCTACCGCCGCCGCCCCGCCGGCACGCCGCGGCCCGACTTCGGCCCCGGCGTCGCCGCCACCGTCCGCTGGATCGGCTTCGCGGGCACCGCCCGCAACCTCGCCCACCTGCAACTCGTCGACTCCGAAGGCTCCTTGGACGTCAGCCTGCAGTACCGGACGGAGGCCTTCGGGCCCGGCGCGGCCGAGCGGATCGCGGGCCACCTCGCCACCCTGCTGGACGGCGCGCTCGCCGACCCCGCCACCCCGGTCGGCGATCTGCCGCTGCTCGGCGCCGACGAGCTGGCCGCCCAACTCGCCGCGCCCGCGACGGAACCCGGGCTCGCCCGGGCGACCGTCCCGGCGCTGTTCGCCGCCCGCGCCGCCGCCGCCCCGGAGGCCGTCGCCCTGGTCGCCGACGGCACCGCGTACCGCTACCGGGAACTCGCCCGGCTGGTGGCGCACGCCGCCGCCGCGCTCACCCGGCACGGCGCCGGGCCCGGCACCCTGGTCGGCATCGCACTGCCGCGCTGCCGGGACCAACTCGTCGCCGTGCTCGGTGTGCTGGCGGCCGGTGCGGCCTATCTTCCGCTCGACCCGGAGTACCCCGCCGACCGGCTCGCCTTCCTGCGCGCCGACTCCGGCCTCAACCTGCGTATCACCCGCGAGCCGTCGGCTCCCGGCGACCTCGCCCCGGGCGACCTCGCGCCCACCGATGCGGCCGCCGACACCGACGTCGACCTGCCCACCGGCCCTCCGCCCGAGCATCCCGCCTACGTCCTCTACACCTCCGGCTCCACCGGCACCCCCAAGGGCGTCGAGGTGCCGCACGGCGCGCTCGCCAACCTGCTCGGCAGCCTGCGCGACCACCTCGGCGCCCGCCCCGAGGACCGCTGGCTCGGCCTGACCTCGCTCTCCTTCGACATCTCCACCGTCGAACTGCTGCTGCCGCTCGTCACCGGCGGCCGCGTCGTCCTGGCCCCCGAGGGCGCCCACCGCGACGGGCCCGCACTCCTCGACCTGATCGCGCGCGAGGGGGTGAGCCACGTCCAGGCCACGCCCAGCGGCTGGCGGGTCCTGCTGGAGGCGGGCCTCGCGGGCGCGTGCTCCGACGGCCTGACCGCACTCACCGGCGGCGAGGCCCTGCCCGCCCCGCTCGCCGCCGACCTCGCCGCCGCCACCGCCCGGCTGGTCAACGTCTACGGCCCCACCGAGACCACCGTCTGGTCCACCCTGGCCGAACCCGCCGCCCCCGACGGCCGGGTGAGCATCGGCGCACCGCTCGCCAACACCCGTGCCTACGTCCTCGACGAGCGGCTGCGACCCGTCCCGTACGGGCTGCCCGGCGAGCTGTACCTCGGCGGCGCGGGCGTCGCGCACGGCTACCGGGGCCGCCCCGGGCTGACCGCCCGCCGTTTCCTGCCCGACCCCTACGGCCCGCCCGGCGCCCGGATCTACCGCACCGGCGACCTCGTCCGGCGCCACCCGGGCGGCGGACTGGAGTTCGTCGGCCGCGCCGACACCCAGGTCAAGCTGCGCGGCCACCGGATCGAACTCGGCGAGATCGAGGCCCGGTTAGCCGACCACCCGGCCGTCGCCCAGGCCGCCGCCACCCTGCACGGCCCCGACGGGGACCGCCGCCTCGCCGCCTACGTCGTCCCCGCCGGGCCCGCGGCGCCCAGCGCCGAGGAACTGCGTGCGCACCTCGCGGCCACCCTGCCGACCGCCGTCCTGCCGGGCACGTACACCGTGCTCGACGCGTTCCCGCTCACCCCCAACGGCAAGCTGGACCGTGCCGCGCTGCCCGAGCCCGCCGTCGAACGCGCCGTCGAGCGCGGCGGGCCGGCGGACCCGGGCGGAACGGGGGAGGAGCCGGACGCCGGCCCGGACACCGTCGCCGTGCTCGCCATCTGGCGCGAGGTGCTGCGGCTGGACGACCTCGGTCCCGACGAGGACTTCTTCGACCTCGGCGGCCACTCGCTGCTGATCACCGCGATCGCCGCCCGGATCCGCCAACAGCTCGGCGTGGCCGTGCCGTTGGACGTCTTCTTCGACACCCCCACCGCGCGCGGCGTCGCCGCTGCCGTCACCGACCTGCGTCAGGAGTGAACCCCATGAGTCCTGTGAACCCCGTGAACCCCGTGAGCAGCACCGAAGCCCCGTACCGGGTGGTCGTCAACGACGAGGAGCAGCACGCCCTCTGGCCCGCCGCCGCCCCGCTGCCCGCCGGCTGGCGCGCCGAGGGGTTCACCGGCACCGAGGAGGAGTGCGCCGCCCACGTCGACCGCGTCTGGTCGGACATCCGCCCGCTCAGCCTGCGCCGCCGCCTCGCCGAGCAGACCGGTGGTGATGCCCGATGACCGCCCCCGCCGACCCCGCCCCCGTACGCGCCCGCCTCGCCGAACTGGTCAGCGCCGCCACCGACGGGCAGCTCACCGTCGCCGAACTCCTCGCCTCCGAGGACTCGTTGACCGCCCTCGGCGTCTCCTCGCTGGCCCTGCTGCGGCTCGCCGACAGCCTGGAGGAGGAGTTCGAGGTGCTGATCGACCTCGGCGACCCCGCCCTGCACGCCGAGGGCCTGACCGCCCTCGCCGCCCGCCTGTACGGGCACGCCGGATGAACGGAGCGACCACCGCCGCAGGCCCCGCTTCCACAACGGCCCGCACCGCCCCCTCGGCCGTCCCCTTCAGCGTCGCCTTCACCGGCACCCGGGCCGGTCGCGCCCCGCTCACCTGGGGCCAGCGCGCGATCTGGCACGCCATCGGCCGCACGGCGCCCAACGATCACTACTTCAACCTCGGCCGGATCCTCCCGCTCGCCGACCGCGGCGCGCCCGTCGACGAGCCGCGGCTGGCGGCGGCCGTCGCCGCGCTGCTCGACCGGCACGAGGCGCTGCGCACCCGGCTCGCCCTGGGCGAGGACGGCGATCCCGGTCAACTCCTCTGCGCGGAAGGGGAGATCGCCGTCGAGGTGCGCGAGGAGGCAGACCCGGCGCGCACCGGGCCGGCCGCCGAGCAGCTGCTGGCCAAGCTCACCGGACGGCGCTTCGACTACACGGGGGAGTGGCCCGTGCGCTTCGGCGCGGTGCGCTGCGGCGGGCGGATCACCCACGTCGTGTTCGCCCTGTGCCACCTCGCCGCGGATGGTCACGGCGCCGAGGTGCTGGTGCGCGACCTGCGGCTGCTGGTCCGGCGCGGTTCGGCCGGCCGCCCCGCCGCCGTCACCCCGTACGACCTCGCGCACGCGCAGGCCGGACCGGCCGGGCGGCGCCGGGGCGCGGCGGCGCTGGCCCGCTGGGAGGCCGACCTGCGGCGGATGCCGCCGACGATGTTCGCCGAACCGGTGGCCGAGCCGCGCGCGCCCCGGTTCTGGACCGGGCGGCTGGTGTCGGCGGCGCTGCCCCGGGCGGTGGACGCGCTCGCGGCCGTCCACCAGGTCAGCGGCTCGACCGTGCTGCTCGCCGCCGCCGCGGCCCTGGTCGCCGCCGACCGCGGCCACCCGTCGGCGGCCGTCATGCCGATCGCCGGGAACCGGGCCGCCGCCGATCACCGTGACCTGGTCAGCACGCTCTCCCAGGACGCCCTGGTCGTGCTCGACCTGCCCGAGGACCTCGACGGCGGCGCCGTCTTCACGGACCTGCTGCCCGCGGCCTGGCGCGCCGCCCTGGCCGGCTACCGGGCGGCCGCCTACGACCCGGTGGAGTGGGACGCCCTGCTCGCCCGGATCGCGCGCGAACGCGGCACCGAGGTGCATCCGTACTGCTGCTTCAACGACATGCGGCTCGTGGAACGGCCGCTATCGGCCGCGGAGTCGCCGACGGCGGAGGAGCTGGCCGGGCTGCGGCGGCGCACCGTGCTGGACTTCCCGGCGACCCAGGAGCTCGTCGCCTGCCGGTACTGCCTGCACCTCACCGGCGACGACTCGGCGCTCACCGTCACGCTCACCGCCGACACCGCTCACCTGCCGCCGGCGGCGATCCACGCCCACCTGCGGGCGATCGAGGAGGTGCTGGTCGCCTCGGCCGCCGGTGACCCGCCCCGGCTCGCGGCACTGCCCGGGCTGCTGGACCGGTTCACCGACCGCGTGTCCACCGACCGCGTGTCCATCGCCGAGCACGGGTCCGCCACCGAGCACGCGTCCGCCGCCGACCGCGAGTCCGCCGCCGACCGCGAGTCCGCCGCCGACCGCGAGTCTGCCGAGCACCGGGACCCGGCCTCGTGACGGCGGCCGACCCCGACGGCGTCCCGCGTCCGCTCGCCGCCGCCGAGGCGACCTCCTGCGTCCAGGGCGGCCGGCTCCGCTTCCGCCTCGGCGCCCGGGGCATCGCGGGCCGCCCGCTGCGCGGCCGGGTGGTCGTCACCGACGAGGTGAGCGGGGAGGTTCGGCTGAAGGCGGCCCTCACCGGCGTCACCCGGTGGGAGCTTGACGTCCCCGCGCACTGGCCGAGTTCGCTCTACCGGGCCAGCTTCCACGACGAGCGCTCCGAGCAGCCCGCGCCCGAGTGCGACGCGGAGCACGAGGTGTGGTTCGTCGTGCGCGCCGCCCGCCCCGGCGCCGGTTCCGGCATCCTGGTCTCGATCCCGTTCGCCACCTGGCGCGCCTACCACCGGGCCGGCCAGACCGGCCGGGGCCTCTACTACGCCGAGCAGCCCGACCGCGCCGCCCGGGTCAGGATCGACGCCCCCGGCGGCGGACCGCCCCCCGAGCGCTGGGAGGAGCCGCTGCTGCGCTGGCTGCCCCGGGCGGGGTACCCGGTCGAGTACTGCTCGGGCTTCGACCTGGACGACCGCTCCTTCACCCGAGCCCTGTCCCGCTACCGGCTGTTGGTGGTCAACGGGCACGACGAGTACTGGTCCGCCGGCATGCGGGACCGCGTGGAGGAGTTCGCCCGACGGGGCGGCAACCTGGCGTTCTTCGCGGCCAACACGGCCTGGTGGCAGATTCGGATCGAGGAGGAGCCCGACGGCGGTCGCTCGCTGGTCTGCCACCGTGATGCCGCCGCCGACCCGGTGACCGCCACCGACCCGCGCCGGGCCACCGTCGAGTGGTCCAGCTCCCCGGTCGAGCGGCCCGAGAACGCCATGACCGGCGTCAGCTTCCGCAACGGCGCCGGAGCCTGGGGCGACGGCATGGCGGTGATCGGCCGCGAGTCCTACACCGTGCGCTTCGCCGACCACTGGGTCTTCGAGGGCACCGGCCTGGCCGACGGCGAGGTCTTCGCACGCGGCTCGCTCGGCTACGAGACGGACGCCGCCGAACTCGACTGGTCCGCCGGTGTGCCCCGGGCCACCGGGCGGGACGGCACACCGCGCTCCTTCGCCGTGCTCGCCACCGCCGATCTGCGGCACTGGCGCCGGCACGGACAGGGCGGCTGGGCGACCATGGGCGTGTTCCGGCTCGGCGCCGGCACCGTCTTCAACGCCGCCACCATCAACTGGGGCCGGGCACTGGGTGACCCGGTGGTCGACCGGATCACCCGCAATGTGCTGGACCGGCTCGGCGGCGCCGCACCGGTGCCGCGCTGGCACACCGTCGGGCGGGCGGACGGCGTCCGCGCGCTCGCCGCCTGCGAGGGACTGCTGTTCGCGGTGGCCGCCGACGGCACCACGCTGCTGCACCGGGAGCCGTCCGACCAGAACCTGCCGTGGACGCCGTGCCCACCGGCCGAGCGCCCACCGGCCGCGGACCCACTGACCGAGCGCCGGCTGCCGAGGATCCGCTGCCTCACCGCACCGCGCGAGGCCGCCGGCCCGATCCCGCTGGCCCTGCTCGCCGTCACGGAGGACGACCGCCTCCTCGCCCGCGACCCCGTCCCCGGCCCGGCCCCCTGGACCCCCGTCGGTCGCACCCCGCCCGGCACCGCAGCCCTCGCGATGTGCGACGGCACGCTGTTCGCCGTCACCCCGCACGACGACACCCTGCACCACCGCCCCGCCACCGACCCGGACGCCCCCTGGCGCCCCCTGTGCCGCGCGGGGAACGCCACCACCCTCACCGTCCTCAACGGACGCCTGCACGCCACCACCCCCGCCGGCCTCACCACCCGCCCGCCGACCACCACCCCGGACCCACCCTTCACCCCCGCCACCCCGTTCCCCCCGACCCGCACCCTCACCTCCCACGCCGGCCGGCTCCTCTCGACCACCCCCACCGGCCACCTCCTCACCCACCCCGCCCCGCTGACCCAGGGCGCCGGGCCGGGGCCGTCCAGTACGGTGAGGGCGAACGAGAGGAGGGGCGGGGCGGATGTCCACAGAGCCCGGGGGTGGTCTGAGTGCCGATGAGGCGGTCCGTGCGATGCTGCTTCTCATGCCGAGGGTGGCGGCGCGGTTGAAGCGCACGCCGGTGCCCG